>NZ_OY762929.1:3970000-4270000 GCF_963666675.1 uncultured Desulfobacter sp.
AAGGTTCTTCGCGTTGCGTCGAATTAAACCACATGCTCCACCGCTTGTGCGGGCCCCCGTCAATTCCTTTGAGTTTTAGTCTTGCGACCGTACTTCCCAGGCGGTACACTTAATGCGTTAGCTTAGGCACAGCAGATTTTAATATCCGCTACACCGAGTGTACAACGTTTACTGCGTGGACTACCGGGGTATCTAATCCCGTTCGCTACCCACGCCTTCGCGCCTCAGCGTCAATATCGGCCCAGAGAGATGCCTTCGCCATCGGTGTTCCTCCTGATATCTACGAATTTCACCTCTACACCAGGAATTCCTCTCTCCTCTACCGTATTCAAGTCTTGCTGTTTCAAGTGCACTTCCGGGGTTGAGCCCCGAGCTTTCACACCTGACGGACAAGACCGCCTGCGCGCCCTTTACGCC
Source organism: uncultured Desulfobacter sp. (assembly GCF_963666675.1). Lineage (NCBI taxonomy): Bacteria > Pseudomonadati > Thermodesulfobacteriota > Desulfobacteria > Desulfobacterales > Desulfobacteraceae > Desulfobacter > uncultured Desulfobacter sp. The sequence continues at coordinate 3,970,418 of NZ_OY762929.1, forward strand.
CAATAATTCCGAATAACGCTTGCGCCCCCCGTGTTACCGCGGCTGCTGGCACGGAGTTAGCCGGCGCTTCCTCCACTGGTACCGTCAATAACAACAACTATTAATTGTTGTTAACTTCTTCCCAGTTGACAGAGCTTTACGACCCAAAGGCCTTCTTCACTCACGCGGCGTTGCTGCGTCAGGGTTTCCCCCATTGCGCAAAATTCCTCACTGCTGCCTCCCGTAGGAGTCTGGACCGTGTTCCAGTTCCAGTGTGGCTGATCATCCTCTCAGACCAGCTAACCATCGTTGCCTTGGTAGGCCTTTACCCCACCAACAAGCTAATGGTACGCAAACTCATCCCCAAACAATTGCTTTCAAGAAGAGGCAATCTTTCATCAATCCACTTGTGTGAACCGACTTTATCCGGTATTAGCTACCCTTTCGAATAGTTATTCCAGGCTTGGAGGCAGATTATCTACGTGTTACTCACCCGTGCGCCACTCTACTCGGGATTGCAAGCAATCCCTTTCTCGTTCGACTTGCATGTGTTAAGCACGCCGCCAGCGTTCATTCTGAGCCAGGATCAAACTCTCCAGTTATAATCCTTTACTAAAACTTTTTAAGGTCTATACTTAAAGCCGTTAAGCCTTGAGCACATTGTTATTGACCCGCTCTTTTCTTTTTCACTGACCAATTTTCAAAGATCAAAACAAGTTCTTTGGATAGGATGAACTGTATTTTCACACTCCCCAAAATAACTTAGCTAATATATATGAACATTCCCGTTTTGTCAAATATTTTTTTATTTTTAACTCTACCTTAATATGAACCTGCGGACTGACGTTCCGCCAATGGTGACTCCCCTTAATTCAGGGACTGCTTCACGAACATCTGTAATTAAAACTGCCATGTCGAAAACCGACATGGCAGTCAATAGCAATGCGTATATATAAGGGGCTACACAAATAAAGGGCTGGCCTGGGATTCCAGATTTAGCGCTATTTAATTGTTACCCTGACGTGTCATTCGTCCGTCACACTAATTAAATGTTTGTTGGCTTCAAAAATTTTAGTACCAATGCCCTTTACGTTTACGATATCCTCTATGGTTTGGAACGGTGTAACTTCACGGTACTCAATGATTCTTTGGGCAATTGCTTCTCCCACGCCCTTCATCGTCATAAGCTGTTCTTTGGACGCCGTGTTGATATTAATCTTCCCTTGCCCCATGACCGGTGTCATATATATGACAGCCATCATGCATACCAATATTGCCGCGATTTTTTTGGATCTTGTTTTCATAGATTCTCCTTTTTGTCAGTTTTGATTAATTTTCCCGGCACCCTTTGTCTTTAGAAGCGTTAGATTCAGGAGCAGTTACAGAAAAGAATTCAGTCCAAAACAAAGAAGATCGAAACAGGAAGAAAATGAATAAACGACATAAATCATTGAATAGGGAACTTATCTTCTCTTTTAATGAAAATATGATAGAAAATCAATAAATTTTTTCACACATCATGGTTTCATCTTTTTAATCCCAAACATCTTGATAGGGCACTTCTGGCGTGGTCATCCCCATGAACCAAACGAATCTCTTTGGGCGGTACCTCCATGGATTCCACCCAGTCAATCAGGGTCGCCTGATCCGCATGGGCGGAGTAGCCAGACAGATTATGTACCCTGGCGTGGACCGGCACCTTTCCGTCAATAATTCGTCGCCCTAAAGTTCCCTTGGCCTGATACCCCACAAAAAAGATGTCATTTTTTGGATTTTTCAAACCGAACTCAATATGATCCATGATTCGGCCGCCAGTGCACATACCGCTGCCGGCAATTATAATCCCGGGTCCTTGAAACGCCATTAACCGCCGGTGGTCCCGGAACCGTTCCACGGAATAAAGGTGTTTGAAATTAAACGGATGGTCGCCCCGAATTCTAAGCGCTTTTGCTTCCAGATCCCAGAACTGCTCCATTTTGGAATAAATTTCTGTGATCTCAAGACCCAGCGGCGAATCAATAAATACCGGCACCCGGACACCTATCCTGTCCAATTCATAGATCAATTCCTGGGTCCGCCCCAATGAAAACGCCGGAATATAAATGAGTCCTCCGTCAGCCAACGCATTTTCAATGCAACGCTCAAGCATCTCAATTCGCTGTGCCCTGCTTTCATGGTTCCTGTCCCCATAGGTCGATTCAAGAATTAATAAATCACATGATTCCGGCTTTTCCGGGTCAGGTAGAATCGGCGTATTCCTGCACCCGAGGTCGCCTGAAAAAATCACCCGATAATCACTTTCGTCTTCATCCTGGGGAAAACTAAAGCGAATAAAACAGGACCCAAGAATATGCCCGGCATTGCCCAAACGAAAACGAATCCCCCTTTTGAGACTAAACTCCTGCCCATATTCAAAACCCCAGGACAATTCATTGATCTTCTGCTCAAGCTTTTGGTTCTGTTGCTTACCCCTCCCGGTAAAAGAAAGCGCATCCCGGAACATGGGTCCCAGCAATGCCTTGGTTGGCTCAGTGCAGATAATCTCACCGTCAAATCCAGCCTCGATTAAATCCGGCACCCGACCGATATGGTCAATGTGAGCATGTGTCAAAAACAAATAATCTATATTTTCCGGCTTAACCGGAAAGGACGTAAACGGCAGTTCCGGATCACGGCCCTGGGCCTTACCGCAGTCCACAAGGATATTCACATTCTTGTTTCCTGGGAATCTTACCAGATGACAGGACCCGGTCACGCATCTTTCGGCCCCAAGGTAGTCAATTTTAACCTGACCCGCTTTTTTATTATTCATGCAACGTTTTCATTAGGCCTGTATTCCGGTATCATTTCCATCATAAGGCGCCTAATTGCCTGCCCATCTCTAACCTTGGCCATAGCCTTCAACTGATCAAGTTTTCCGTTCAAAACCGCCATATTCACGCAGTTGGTATTCAGTACCATAATTTTTTTATGATCAGTGGAAACCACGTTCTCCAAATCCGTCATCAACTCTTCATAAAGTTTTTCACCAGGCCGCAATCCGGTATACTCAATTTTTATGTCCTTATCCGGCTCAAACCCTGAAAGCCTGATCAGATCCCTTGCCATATTATCAATCTTAACCGGCTCTCCCATCTCAAGAATAAAAATCTCTCCGCCTTTTCCCATGGCACCAGCCTGAAGAATGAGCTGACACGCTTCTGGGATCAGCATAAAATACCTTATTATATCAGGATGCGTTACAGTAACAGGCCCCCCATCCTCAATCTGCTTTTTAAATAAGGGGATCACACTGCCAACACTGCCAATAACATTCCCGAACCTAACGGTTATAAAGGAGGTTTTACAGTCTGCAATGCAGCTGCCCTCCTGAATCAACAACTCCGAAATCCGCTTGCTTGTTCCCATAACATTTGTGGGGTTCACCGCCTTGTCTGTGGAGACAAAAACAAACTTATCGCATTTGAATGCTCGGGTAACTTCTATCAAATTTTTAGTGCCGAAAACATTATTTTCCACAGCCTTCCACGGATGCCCCTCAAGCATAGGCACATGTTTATACGCTGCCGCATGAAAAACAATATCCGGCTGAAGCAGATGAAACACCTTATAAAGCTCCTTCTTATCCTGAATATCACCCAGAACAGGAACAACCTCAACAGTCTGAAAAGTTTTTTTCAATTCAAGATCAATCTCATAAAGAGCACTCTCTGCCCTTTCGAAAAGAATGATTTTTTCAGGAGAATACCTACAGATCTGCCGACAAAGGCCGGTTCCTATAGACCCACCGGCACCGGTAACCAACACCCGTCGACCACCAAGGTATTGGCCGATCTGTTTCTGATCCAGTTTTACCGGCTCACGCCCCAAAAGGTCCCTGTATTCAACCTTACGAATTGAAGTGACATCAATCTTTCCGTTGATCAATTCACCCAAATTTGGAATTGTCTTAAAATTCACATTAGCCTTCTTGCACAAATTTACAATATGCCTCATCCGAGCTGCGCTCAAGGTTGGAATGGCAATAATGACATCCTCGGCACCGGTTGATTTTACGGTCTGACCCAACCGTTCAATCTCATTCAAAACCGGTACCCCATGTATCTTTCTACCGATCTTTGCCCAATCATCATCCAAAAAGCCTAAAACACGAGATTTTACAGAAGGATTCTCATTGAACTCTCTGCATACTTTTTGGCCATAATCCCCAGCGCCTATAATTAGAGCACACCTTCCTTTGCCAGCATTCTTCCGGAATATTTTAAGAAGGGTAAGCTTCAGATCCTGAAGTGTAATTTTTCCCGTAAATTCTTCAAAGCATAAACGCACGAATAACCGTAAACCAGCAATAAACATTACCGTTAAACACCAATCTATAACAAATACCGACCTGGAAATATGTTCAAATCGAGTCAAAAATAAAACAAAAGCTATTAAAATAAACGTCGAAAAAATTGAAGCTTTTATAATGTTGATTAAATCACTAAGACTCGTATACCGCCACATCCCCCTATATAGATCAAACAAATAAAAAATTAAAATTTTACACCCCAAGACATAAGGAAAAAGGTACAAAAAGCTAATATTAAACCATTGCTCTATAGTAAAGTCGTAACGAATTAAATGCGCACAATAAAATGATGCGCACAATAAGATAATATCAAGCAATAGAACGATAAATAAATTTTTTGATACCCTAAGTTCCATTCACGACCCCAATGAATTTACTTTTTCACCCTATCTCCAGAACCCTTACCAATAATTGTCTGCAGGATATACATAAAATATTTTTCTTCAGACAGTTGCCGAATCATCTTTGCATCAGTTTTCGCAAGCAGTTCAGGGTTTGACATGTCAATCTCATTCACCTGTGCTAATCCAGTAATTCCAGGCCGCACATCAAAAACATTTCGCGCCTCTCTTTCCTTAATGAGCTGCCTTTGATTAAACAAACAAGGACGGGGACCAACCAGACTCATCTCCCCTTTCAAGACATTCCACAATTGCGGTAATTCATCTAACTTCGTTTTTCTTAAAAATCGCCCGAACTTTGTCACAGATGAAGATGAAACCAGGTGAGTAGCCACAAAAGCAGTAGCGAGTTTCATAGTACGAAACTTGACTAAAACAAATGGTTTTTTCTGGCGCCCTACACGTTCTTGAAAAAAAAGCGGATATCCCGTATCAAACCAACCGAGTATCACAATCACAATAAAAATCGGCAGACAAATGATTAGACCACAGACCGAAAATAGAATATCAAAACACCGCATAAAGCAATAGCTACACTCCTTTTTCTTTAACATTTTTTTTGATACATCTTGCCAACTCTTTTTCAACAGAAACTTTAGGTCTCCAGCCAAGCAGGCACCTTGCTTTATTAATATCCACCTGAAGAGACCCAAACAAACGCTGTGAAATCGCTTTTTTCCCAAATAACTTACCGACAACTTTTAAAAAATGTGATGAGACAGAAAACATTCGTGAAGGTCTTCCCATGGCTTTAGCAACAAGCTTTAACAATTCTGAGGTAGAAAGATCATTTCCATCAGAGACAAAGAACGTCTGATTCGCTGCAGCAGGGTGTTCAACACAGGTTACGATGAAATCAATCAGATTTTGCAGCCCAACCAGAGAGCGTTTATTATCAATCCCACCTAAAGGAAAAGGGAAACCTATTTCCACCAGCCTCATTAAACTGACAAAATTACCCTTAACGCCAGGCCCATAGACTAGAGGCGAACGAATAACGACAACCTCCAGTCCAGTTTTTAAGGATATTTCATTTAATCCTTCCTCAGCTTCTAATTTAGATCTACCATAAGCGTCTTCTGGCTGTGGTAGATTTATCTCAACAAATGGCTGCCCTTTCTGTGTTTGTCCACCATTAACTTTGACTGTACTCAAAAAAACAAATCTTTTGACACCATGTTCAGCCGCTTGCCGTGCAAGATTTAATGTTCCGCCAACATTAACTGCTTTCATCTCCTCTTTTTCGGCAGAGGAGACTATTTTACCACTACTGGTTTTGCCCGCAAGATGAATAACAGCATCAAGCTCCCCAAGGTTTCTAAATAGCCCAATATCATTTAAGCTCTGAATTTCAATTTTTTCGACCGATTGAGGAACCGGAAAATCATTTTTACGAACAACGCCATATACAGAGGAATCATACAGAGAGGCAAGCTTAAGAAGTAATTGTGATCCAACAAATCCTGATGAGCCAGTGACAAAAATTTTCATAGAGTTATCATCCATATGATCAAGTTAAAATTGCGTTCTTTATAGATGATTCTGTCATATTCACGGACTTTTTTTGATATAATTTGGGGAATGACAGGGATAATACCTTGCTTTTTAGGCTGTTTAATCAGTTTATTCGAGTCATAAGCTCTATCCATAAATGCATATTTAGCCCGGACACCGTCAATGAGATATTGGGGAGGCTAAATTATGAACAGTCGATCAAATGTCAACAAAATATAGAATGCTCATCTCTATATCTCAAAACGTAGCTCCGCTCTGTCGGTTACTTTTTTAAGTACCGAGGAAATAAACACGAAGGCTAATAAATCACCTGCTAACTTCTATAAAAATCTTCTCTATCAAATAAATATCTTGTAACTTACGCATAAATAGATTTCTAAGGTTCAAACTTGATCGTATAAGCTTTTAATCTGCGCTTTGCCTGGTCATTCTCCTAAAGCTTTTTTTAGGAACCAAGGATAGAATTGTAAACGCTATAAGTACGGATGACGTGATATGGTAAAGATGTAGTTTTTATTTGAAATTTTTTTAACCCGTTCCACACGCATCTGACTTTTTTCAAGAATAGCAGACACACAACAATTGACCTTTGCCAGACAGACGCCTGTTCATTGCACCAGTTTTATTTAAATAAGGCTTGCTTGGATCGTCTCCAAAAATGGACAGTTTATATATCTGAATTTCTCTATCCATTGACGAGATCTGTCATAAATTCTTATGGCAAATCAGAAGGAAGGTCAAGTTCTTTTTACGAAATATAGGAGGATCTTTTGCAATCCTTTAATGATTGTCAAAAGTTTCCTATTTAACGACAGTATTAAAGGGTGTTGAAATCGAGGTCTTATTTTGACTATTATACACTGTAAAATCAATACGTTATCCAAAAACAAGGTTTTTTAAGAATAACCTGCTGATTTTATTACAAAAGAATTGGTCGATTTCAACACCCTTTATTAATATTATATTTTATTACAAGATCTTAACCATCCAAAGAGTAAATGATCAGTTTTACAGGAGTTTCGTGGTTAGACCCGCATAATCCGGCGAAAGCCTTGTCTGGCGGGCGCAACTCAGGTTGCTGGCTGTAAGACCCCACCTTCATTAACATGATAGCCAAAGGCCGATAGGACTTCGGCCTGGGTCTTACTCGGCGTCTCAAGGCGCCTGGTCGGTTTTCTTGCCCCTTTAGGCAAAGTCAGAATAGAATGTAGATGCTTCATATCATCCATGACGTTCTCTGCTGTCCGTTCAATTCCGGCACTCTTTAGTTTTAATTCAATTCGACGCAGGTAAGCCATGGCGGCCACACATGTAAATAAATGACATTTGATTTTGCTGTCAGTCCAGTGCCGGATCGGCTGCACACCTACTAAGTCTTCATTCTTACTGAGACGGAAGCGGTCTTCAACTTGCCATCGGTCTAAACTTGCTTCAATAATGTCTCTTGTCGCCCAATCCGTATTATCTGTGATGATAATATTTTTACCGAACATCAACTTTTTTTGCTTCACTATATATGGATCTTTTCGGAAGCTCATGTTCAAGCCGTTTGCTGATGTTTCAAAATTCAGAGTGAATAAATCGGTGGCCATGTGAAGCCTTTGACACAACCGGATATATCTGGCTTGTACGTCCTCAGCTTTCTTCCAGTGAACTGCTCCTTCTTTAACCTTAGTTCTCATTGCGAGCAATTCCTGGCGGATCGTATCAAGTTTGCTCTCAAAGGTGTATGATTTTTTTCGGGCTGTCCTGGGGTTATAAGTTATGATAACGGTCCGCTCCTTACCCCAGTATTCTTTTTTGGTCCGATATGCCAATTGACACTCTTCCTGGCGCTCTTCATCAATCAGTCTTCTGTTGCGGGCAGTATCTGCAATTTCAAACCGGTCAAGTGAGGTAGCGGCAAGCTCCTGGGCAAAATAAGTGGAATATGTCGTAATAAAATGGACCCTGGAATGCTCGTCAATCCAGGTGTAATTCCCTTCAGAATTCATTCCTTTGTCAATAACGATTGTCAGCCGCTCTTTGGTGTTGTTCAGGTCGCATACCACCCTAAACATTTCTTCCATGATCGATTCAAAGTGCTTGCTATCATGAATATTGCCTGGGTAAATCGAATAAAATAAAGGGAGTCTGGTGTCTCGTGCAACCAAAAGGCCGAGGCCGATTTGTCTGAGATTATGTCTGCCTTCCTTGTTTTTACCCCTGCAGGCAATTTTTGACAAAGTTTGGCTTCCCATGAAGGTATAATAATCAGTGGTGTCAAATAGCAGACAATCAGACGAGGGCTTTTCGACCTGCCATAATCGTCCGAAGAACTTCGATATGATCGCGTTTAAGATTTTTTCATCAACTCGATCCCACTTGTCCCAGTATCGTTTGCATGAAAGTTCGTTTAGATCGACAGGGCGTATATGCTGGATCGCGGTTCTCTTATACCAATCCGATAATTTGTTTTTACTGACGGTCTCAATCATGCGATTCCAGACACAATAAAGGAAATATTCCCCTATTGAAGGTCCTTTTTCCCGATCTGCCGGTGGAATAATCTTATCAATCAGAGAGCAAAGATCAAAGTCTTTATCTGCTTGCTGGGCCAACCACAGTGCACCGAATTCTTCAGCCTTTAAAGTGGTTATTTCCTGAGACTGGCCTTTTACAAGACTGGCTACCCGATCCGGTGAACCAATATAGGTTTGAGAAATAACCTTGGGCTTGCCGTTTACCCGGGCGATCTCCCTGACATACAGGTAGGGTCTTCCTTTTTTCTTCTTGATATGGAAATGTGCCATGATTCATAATATTTAGTAGGGTCTTACATGTCAAGAAGAAAACAATAGAAAGACTGATTTGATGGGGTTTTGAGCATAGAAAGGATGTGTGGCTTGAGGGGTACTACAGGAGGCAGGGTCGAAAAAGCTTGTCAATAAAGGGATTCGACGATTTCGAACGGTTTATCTCCGAAACTCCTGATAAAGAGCTGCTGGAAATCCCGCCAAAACCAAAAGGCAAACGTGGTAAAATGGCCAAGTCAGATGCCCACAACCTTTGGGAAAGGCTGAAAGAACATGAAACTGCTGTTTTGCTGTTTGCCAAGGATCCATATGTTCCTTTCACCAATAACCGGGCAGAGCGTGATCTTCGAATGGCAAAGGTTAAACAGAAAGTATCAGGGTGTTTTAGACACCAACGATATGCCGATGCTTATTGTCGGATTTCGAGTTATCTGCACAAACCATGGCAAACAAAGGGGTGAATCCGCTGGTTGCCATTCAGCTGGCTTTGGCCAGCGAAGTTCCCGACGTCGATTCCGATTGGGGCGAGTAGTTACAAAAATTTTATTTTTGCGACATTATCCACTGAAAACAACCGTCAGTTGTGCACGGCGCTGGAAATTTTTCGTTGGTGACTCCATCTTGGCGGCGAAACGATGCTCTCCTGTTGAACCGATTTTAAAAATATCCGGTTTCAGGCCGTATTTCACCATTTCATGAACGACGTTGGCAGCGCGGGATGCACCCAACTCAAAATTAGATGGATATTTTGGGGTGTGGATTGGGTCCGGGTCCGCATATCCGTTGACATAGACTTTTACATCATAGGGCTTAAGGAACAGGGCCAGTTTTTTTAAAAAGGATTTGTATTCCCTGGCCAGGGCCGCACTGCCGGAGGAAAAAAGAATCGGTAGGGTATTGTTGATCTTGGCGCAACTGCCGTCTGCAAGGACATCTACCCAGTCGCCAAGGCCGGCCTCTTTAACTGCCTGAGCAATATCTGGGAGTTGCGCCGGCACATTGGATTGGACTGTTTTTTCGGCACTATCGTTCAGCTCAGGGATAGACGAGGCCTGAATCTGTATTTGTTTCGTTTCCCCGTTTTTTTTTCTGTCATGCATTTTCTTATAATTTTCTACGGTAATGGAAAGATGTTTTTTCTGTCGCTCAAGCTGGGAAATTTTTTTCTCTTTTGACTCGACTGATTCATGAAGTAGCTTTGGAACGCGTCTCCCGGAATCAACTATGCGATTTATTTTTATGATCAGCCAATCAAGATCTTTGCGGGTATCCTGAATTTGTTCATTTAAAACGCTCAATTGGTTCCGGTAGCCTTCAAGTACCCTCTCAAGTTCTGAAATTGAGTACGTTTCCGGATCGGGCGCAAATGTTTGATACGCACTATTTGCAACATTGGTATAATAAAAGAGTATGAGATACAAAGGCATCAAAGCAATCACAGTCCTGCCTGGGAATGTAGATGTCAAAGAAAAAGTTCCCATGCGTCCCCCTTGTTAAATTCTGTTGAATTAAAAGCCGTTCTGGGCCAGGTATTGAACGATCAGCTATTATCTGCAATGCCCACAGGCAACCAGACCATGCCTCTTTTCAAAAACTGAACTCTCAATCTCAACCGAGCCTCTGTAATACCATAATCTACCTGGGTAATCTCCATCACTTCCGCTCCCCGTAACCAGGATTGGGTCTGTACCTGGATTGTATCCTGGTGTACCGAGCCCCTGCCCGCTTTCGTGTAAGCGTCCACATAAACGCCACGTACTTTTTCAACCAATATCCGATATCCATCGGCAACTGCCGCGCGCTCGGCCATGAGTATTGCTTCGCCTTTTGTTAAAGCATTTTCAGGCTCAAGCCCTTTTCCCGTCGCCTGGAACGTGACTACTTTGTGATTGAACACATTATTTGCAGAAGAATCAAGAACGCCCCCAGATCCTCCGACAGCTAAATTAATACTACCGCACCCCACAAACATTAAAACACTTAAACATGCTGAAAAAGCCAATAATTTCTTCATGGCAACTTTCTCCAGGCAGCAGTCAGCAGTTGTAAATTCAACGGTGTAACCATTGATTCACTTCTTGAATTCATGTTAAAAGTTAATCGTCAGCCTTGGCTGTAAACTTTAGAAACAATGATTTCTGAGTTTTAAAGTTTAAATATATTAAATATAGCCAAGATCCCTACACCGAAAACGGACAACTAAATGCAATCTAATTCAAAAACTCATTTAAAACGACATTCAATATCCATACCGTATTTCATAAAAAAAAATACCCGGCTGTTCACTGCAAGTCTGATTCTGGTTCTGATATGCTTACAACCCTTGGTGGCTGAGGATCTTAACGACATCTCCACCTATTACATTCGATTCGATATTAAAAGTTCCAGTCATCGGATTACCGAGGGAAAACTGACAATGGTACCGGCACATGGTGCGTTCAGGGCGGCAAATTTTTCTTATTTTCCCATATCCGGCATCATTAAAGCGCTTCCCCAGGAGGCGAACCAGACCATTGAGGCTAAAATAAAACAAAATGCCTTTATGCAACTACTAGAGCAAAAGGGATTAAAATCGGTAAAGACCTTCAATAATGATACGATTGTCAGCTATGAAGGCTGCGTTCAACTACCGATTGCATTATACATTTCATCTTATGACGTTGAGAATAAAGGTTTTCCGTATTCTGCCAAAATCCTTTTCAGCCCGTTAAGCTTCCCGGATCAGTGGGAGTCATTACACCGCCGGTTCAAAATTAAAAAACTTCTTGATAATTTTTTCCTTTTCTTTAAATAGGCCTTTTAAAACCACCATGAAAAATAAAACGCAACGCCGTATTTGCCAAATTATTTGGGGGCTTTTTTTGATCATATCCACACCTTTGGGTGTTTATGCTCAAACATCGGGGATTCTTTTATCCGATGATCAGGGTAAAACCATTTATGCAAAAAATTCGGACAAGCTGTTAATTCCTGCGTCAACCTTGAAAATACTGACAAGCCTTGCGGCAATCAAAACGTTAAGCCCTGATTTCCGTTTCCAGACCTGGGCATATTACGACCAAACGACATGTGACCTTTACCTTAAAGGCTTTGGAGATCCTCTATTTATCTCCGAGGAGATCAGCAAGTTTGCCGATCAAATTTCACACCATCTTTTCAAACAGGTATCCAAAGGACTTATTTCATCGGCTGTTATTCGAAATATAATTGTGGACCAAACATATTTTGCCTCCCAAATCACGATTCCCGGGGCCGGATCATCCAGCAATCCCTATGACGCAACAAACGGAGCGTTGTGTGCCAATTTCAACACCATATTCTTAAAATGGGACAGCCGGAACAGGCAATATATTTCTGCTGAAAAGCAAACACCATTTCCGGACATCCTGGCACAGCAAATCAGGCCTAAATCAAAAAAAACTGACAGGGTTCTGCTGTCCTATGAACTTCGCCAAAAATATCCGGGCATACTGATGCACGTTTTTCTTAAAAAATCCGGGATTCAAATTACAGGTTCAGTCCGAACTGGTATATTTACAGATCCCGGCAAAGATTGCATTGTTCACATATCCTCTTTCAGCCTGGCGGACATTATTAGAAAGCTGCTGCAGTATTCAAATAACTTTATTGCCAACCAGCTTATGCTGGCCATGGGGGCCCGCACATACGGACCTCAGGCCACCCTTGAAAAAGGAACGACCGTCCTGAATGAATTTGCAAAAAAGACGTTGGGGTTAAAAAATATTTCAATCATGGAAGGATCAGGGCTGTCCCGGCGCAACCAATTGACGCCTGCCCAGATGAGGGATATTCTTATTGCTTTTATGCCCTGGTATGAACTTTTAAGAAGAGATGGAAATGAATTTTATAAAACCGGCACACTTTCAGATGTTAGATGCCGTGCGGGTTTTATTCATGGCAAAGATAACCGGCTTTATCCATTTGTGATCATGCTGAATCAAACCAACACAGGTTATGACGCTATCAGGCGAATGCTCAAAAAAAAGGTATCACAGTCGCGTGGGGATTCAATCCCTTGAATGTTCGATATACGCATACGCGCTGTGATTATGAATGGATTCAAAATTTTCGGCACTGACGGAAAACCAGGTGATGTTTGCATCTTCGATAAGCGCCTTGGCCACATCCCGTACAATGTCTTCGACAAACTTGGGATTATTGTATGCTTTTTCCGTGACATACTTTTCATCTGCCCGCTTCAGCACGGAATAGATATCGCAGGATGCCGCTTTTTCAACCAGATCGACAATTTCTTCGATCCAGATAAATTTATGGAACCTGGCCGCAACCAGCACCTCACCCCGCTGATTGTGGGCACCATACTCTGAAATTTCTTTGGAGCAGGGGCACACTGATGTAACAGGGACCGCCACTTTTAATACCAAGTCCGCTTTTTTCCCGTTATTGGAAGATCCGACAATCGTGCAATTATAGTTCATCAGCCCCTTGGATTGGGTGCAGGGAGATGTTTTTTCTATAAAATAAGGGAATGAGATTTCAATGTGTGCAGACTTTGCCCCTAGAGAGGACTTCATATCTTCAAGAATGCTGGTCAGCGAATCAAGAGACACCGGTGTATTGACGGTATGCAGCAATTCCACAAAACGGCTCATGTGGGTACCTTTACACTGATGAGGTAAATCCACATACATATTCACTTCAGCCACCGTGGACTGGGATCCCTTTGCCTTATCCCGCACAATTACCGGGTGTTTCAGCCCCTTAATGCCGACTTTATCGATGGGGATATTTCTAAAATCGGGCTGATTCTGCATATCAATCAACATGGCATCTCTAAAAGATAATCAGTGGCGATGTTACCCATTGCCCTGAATATATTCCCTTTTATATGGTTGTTCTGCCGGTACATTCTTTCGAGCATATCTGCAACATCCTGCCTTTTCGTGTAACCGGCGCTTGGGCATGTATTAACAAATCCAGGCAGATCACAACCCTGTGCAAACTTGTTAATCTCATGTTTTTCAATATATGACAAAGGCCTGATGATATCAAAATTTCCGTCGAAAAATGATTGATTGGGCTTCATTGTGCCAATCTTGCCTGCGTAAAAAATATTAATGAACAATGTTTCAATCAAATCATCTTTGTTGTGCCCCAGGGCAAGTTTTTTACACCCATGTTCCCGGGCCAGTTCGAACAGCCGTTTACGCCGTAGTCTGCTGCACAAAAAACAAGGATTTTCCTTGTTTTCATCGGAATGGGCAATTCTGCCGTAATCTGTTTCTTCCACCACCAACCCCTGATGCTCACCCTTATATCTTTCATTGATATGCGACGCCAGTTCTTTAACAAAAGAGTTGTCAAATCCCGGATCTATGTAGGCAGGCACAAGTTCAAATGTAACAGGGGCTTTTTTCTTCAGGGAAACAAGAAGATGGAAAAGGGCTAAACTGTCTTTTCCCCCGGAGACCCCCACCAGTATCCGGTCGTTATTTTCGATCATCCGCCAGTCATGAATCGCCTTGCCAAGCAAATGCATGAGACGTTTTGTCAGCCCTTTACCCAAAACTAATTATTCGTTGTCAGCCTCAGGATCTTTCTTGACAACGATCCGGTTAGCGGCAATTTCACGCAAAACGGTGACAACATCTTCGTTTTTAGAGGAGGGTACAAGAAAATCAGCCCCTTCCCTGACCTGGCGAATCCGTTTGGCTGCCAGGTGTACAAGCGTGAAGCGGTTATCTACATTTTTCAAACAATCTTCAATGGTTACACGTGCCACAGCACTTTCCTTTCTAAAATTTACTGCCGTATCAAGAACTCGAAAAAATCAGAGAATACCAACGACTTCATAAACCCGTTTTCCGCCCGGTGCCTGAACTATGGCCTCTTCACCCAACTCTTTTCCAATCAGAGCGGAACCAAGGGGTGACGTAACGGAAATTTTGCCTTTTTTTATATCCGCTTCATCCTCACCGACAATCATGTACTCTTGTTCTTCTTCGGTATCCAGATTCTCCACAAGAACCCGACTGGCAAACCGAATGACATCCTTGGGTACAGAGTTGGGATCAATTACTTTGGCCTTTCCGATTTTATAGGAAAGTTCACCGATCCTGCCTTCAATAAAAGACTGGCGCTCTTTTGCAGCATGATATTCGGCATTCTCAGACAGGTCTCCATGTGCCCTGGCCACTTCAATGGCTTTGATTATCTCAGGACGATCCACGGTTTTCAGTTTTTCCAGTTCTTTTTTCAAGGCCGCAAAGCCTTGTGTCGTTACAGGTATCTGGTCCAAAATTTAAAATTTACTCCATAGTTTTGTTTTTAATTATCGCATCCGGCCGATCACGGTACTTCCGGCACTTGTTTTATCGCCAAGACCAACAAGAACGTCAAAGTCCCGGGGCAGATAAAGATCCAAACGCGATCCAAACTGAATCATACCGTATCGGTCGCCTTTATGAACTTGCTCCTGTGTCTCCACACAGTTGACAATACGCCGGGCAATCAACCCTGCGATCTGAACACACGCATAACGGCGCCCGTCTTCTGTTTTTATTACCAACGCATTGCGCTCATTGTGAACACTAGCTTTATCAAAAGATGCGTTTACAAATTTGCCCGGATGATATTGAACTTTTTCAATTATCCCACCAAAGGGAATTCGATTGACATGAACATTGAATACATTCATGAAAATACTGACCTTCTGACAGGGCTCATCCATGTATTCACATCGATCCATGGGCTCTACAACAATCACCTTTCCATCTGCCGGTGAAACCAGAAGATCTTTGCCTTCGGGCACCCGACGTTCCGGGTCCCGGAAAAACCAGGTAACAAAAAAGGTAAGCAACAGCGCAAGCACACCCGTTTTCGGGAACCCAAAATAAAAAAACATCCCCGTGACAAGGATGGCTGCAACAACGTATTTAACGCCGGGCATGGCAATGGGAAGCACTGCCTTTGCCGGCCATTTAGAATTATCCATATTTTTTTACCTAATAGAGCTTAGCCACAACCTAACATTTATATCAAGTATGCCGATATCTTGTCAAGCACCTGTTTTCTCTTCGAAATGGATCTGGGCATCGGATTTTCTAAGATAAACCGGTTTCAGGGGATGATCCTCAAAACCAAACACACCGACTCCGGACATCCCGGAAACCACCAGTGCGCTGGCGCTGACTCCGTCCATGGCCGGGGAAGAAAACAGAGCCCTGCCCCCTGTTCTGCCGGCAATTTTTTCCCGGTATACCTTTGATCCCGAGCCCACGAACAGCGCTTCCGGACCGGCCTGATCAACGGCAGTCTCAGGAAGACATACCATTTCCGGCCCCTTTTGAATAAGCCGACCATGTTGGAATTGATACACGGCAGAATATACTTCATTGCGCCGGGCATCCATCATCACACACACAGGCGCTTGTGAATGACAGAACCTGAATGCAATACCGTCAAGGCTGGAGACCCCGGCACAGGGTTTCGATACCGCCCGGGCCAGCCCCTTAACCATGCTGATGCCGATGCGAAGCCCGGTAAAGCTGCCGGGACCCTTGGCTGCAATGAATCCATCTATCCGGTTGACGCTCATCCCGTCCCTGCTCTCAACGGCCTGCTCAATCATGGGCAGCAATCCCTTTGAATGGGTCTGCCGACTGAACAGGCTGGACTCAAAAACAAGATTACCACCTTCGAACAGAGCCATGCTTGCGCCCTGCTCTGCCGTACTCAGGGCAAAAAGGTACATTATTCCTCTTCCAAAGCAATATCCAGAACTTCCCTGACATCCTTCACACAGATGAACGCCAGCTTGGATTTGACGGATTTCGGGATATCATGGAGATCTTTTTTATTTTTCTCCGGAATAATTACGGTCTTAATACCCGCCCTTAAAGCGCCCAATGCCTTTTCTTTGAGACCGCCGATGGGCAACACCCTGCCCCGCAGGGAAATCTCACCGGTCATACCGACCTTGTTGTTAACTTTTTTACCGGTAAAAGCAGACACAAGGGCTGTAGTAATGGCAATGCCGGCCGATGGACCATCCTTGGGAATGGCACCGGCGGGGACATGGATATGGATGTCATTGGCGTCAAAATCGTCTTTATTTATTCCGAGCGCCGCCTGGTTGGCTTTGGTATAAGTCAATGCCGCCCTTGCAGACTCCTGCATCACCTCACCGATCTGGCCTGTGAGCTGCAACTCGCCTTTACCTGGAAATAAAGAGGTTTCGATATACAGATGCTCGCCGCCCACTTCGGTCCATGCAAGACCTGTGGCCAACCCCACCTGACTCTCTTCCTGATCCATTTCATTTATATAATGCGGCGGCCCAAGGTACTTGGTTAAATTCTGGCAGGTCACGGCAAACCGCCCCTTTTGACCTTCAGCAATCTGGCGGGCAATTTTACGACACACCGAATCCAGTTTTCTTTCAAGCCCCCTGAGGCCTGCCTCCAGGGTATATTCCGAAACAATGGACTCTATGGCATTGGGGCTGAAATGAATGGCGCGCCGGATCAGCCCATTGTCTTTAAGCTTTCTGGGTAAAAGATGCTGTTTTGCAATGACCACTTTTTCCTGGCGGGTGTATCCGCTAAGATGGATCAACTCCATCCTGTCAAGCAGGGCCGAAGGAATGGTGTCGGCCATATTTGCCGTCAAAACAAACAACACATCGGACAGGTCAAAGGGCATATTCAGGTAATGATCCGAGAATTCGGTGTTTTGTTCAGGATCCAATGCCTCCAGAAGTGCGGATGACGGGTCTCCCCTGAAATCATTTCCCAGTTTATCAATTTCATCGAGCATAAACACCGGATTTTTTGTGCCGCATTGACGAAGCCCCTGTAAAATTCTTCCAGGCATGGCGCCGATATACGTCCTTCTGTGCCCCCTGATCTCAGCCTCATCACGAATCCCACCCAAAGAGACCCGGTGAAACTTGCGCTTCATGGCCTTGGAAATGGCCCGGCCAAGGGAGGTTTTACCCACACCCGGAGGACCGACAAAGCAGATGATCTGCCCCTTTTTCTTTGGATTGAGTTTACGCACGCTCAAGTATTCGAGGATACGTTCCTTGGCCTTGTCCAGCCCATAATGATTCTGGTCTAAAACCTCCTGGGCCTTTTTAATGTCTAAAACATCCTTGGTGGTTTTGCTCCAGGGCAATTCAACAATGCAATCCAGATAGGTTCTGACCACAGAGGCTTCGGAAGAATCAAAATGCATCTGCTCGAGACGGGTCAACTGCTTCAGCGCCTCTTTCTCGCACTCTTCCGGCAGCTTGCATTTTTTTATTTTCTGTTTGAACTCAGCGATCTCGGCAATCTTGTCATCACTTTCCCCAAGCTCTCGGTGGATCGCTTTGACCTGTTCACGAAGATAATAATCCCTCTGGTTTTTTGAAATTTCGTCTTTGACATGGGTCTGGATTTTTGCCTGAACAGTAGACAAATCCAGCTCCCGGGCCAAAAGATCATTGACCCGGGTTAACCGTTCGACAGCATCCGTTGTCTCCAAAAGCGACTGGGCGTCCTCGACCTTGAGATTGAGGTTGGAGGCCACCAGGTCCGCAAGCTTTCCCGGGGAGTCAATATGAGATAAAAGGTCCCCGACGTCACCGGAAAACTCCCCCTTGAGGGCCAGAAGTTTTTCGCTGTTCTCCTTGACGTTACGCATCAGGGCTTCAATTTCGATATCAATGGAATCAGGTTCAACGTCTGAAACCGTCTCCACCCGGACCTTAAAAAAAGAACGTTTTTGAACAAATTCAATAAGTTTTGCCTTGGAAATCCCCTGGACCAATGCCTTGATTCTGCCGTCGGGCATTT
Organism: uncultured Desulfobacter sp.; assembly: GCF_963666675.1. NCBI lineage: Bacteria > Pseudomonadati > Thermodesulfobacteriota > Desulfobacteria > Desulfobacterales > Desulfobacteraceae > Desulfobacter > uncultured Desulfobacter sp. The sequence continues at coordinate 3,989,280 of NZ_OY762929.1, forward strand.
TGATCATCTTCTGGACCCGGGCAATGGTTCCGACATCATAGACATCCGACGGCCCCGGCTTTTCCATTTCCGAATCTTTCTGGACCGACAGAAAGACATACCGGTCAAATTCCACACACTCTTCAATGGCCTTGATGGACTTTTCCCGCCCGACAAACAAGGGAAGCAGCATATCCGTAAAGACCACCACATCCCTGACCGGCATCATGGGAATCACCTTTGGAATTTCTTCGACATTACCTTCTTTTTCGATTATTTCAATCAGATCATCTATATCTGCTTCTGCCATTTATGCTCCTTGATTACATAACGACCTTGGGGCCGTGCCTGCATTTTACCACCGAGGGTACCCCCGGCACATGGTGAAAGAAGTTAATACCCTTTCATAAAAAAACAGGACCAGACCGAAATCCACCGGAACGCCTGTGGTTTTCGGATTGGCCCTCACATACGGGCTTTGGTATACTTATTCTTTAAGTTGTACTTACAATATAGCAGAAAAATATTTTTACAATATGCTTGAAAAAATATTTTTATCATTGAATAGTTCAGCTGACGGCCATGGCCGCCCCGGTCTTTTACCGAAGGTTATGCCGCAACAAATCATGAAAGAGAAAGAAACGAAGCCTTTAATTTAATTCTTTCATATGAAACTATAGCATAAAACCGTTAAACATCCCAGGTGCACTAAAAAATAGTATCATTACCCAAGGAGTCTTATGTTTTCTCAACCCATTTTTATAGCTTTTATGGCCTTTATATTCGGAGCCTGTATCGGCAGCTTCCTTAACGTGGTCATCTGCCGGATGCCCCAAGGGCTTTCCATCGTATCACCGCCGTCCCACTGCCCAGCCTGCAATCATGACATTCCATTTTATCTTAACATTCCGATCCTAAGCTATCTGCTGCTCAAGGGAAAATGCAGGTTCTGCAACACACCCATTTCCATTCGCTACCCCTTGGTGGAACTGATCACCGGAATATTAGCCCTCGGTCTTTTTTTTAAATTCGGGCCGGTGCCCGCCACATTGTTTTATTTTATTTTCTGCGCTGTACTCATTGCCGTCTCCTTTATTGATATAGATCACCAAATCATCCCGGACAAATTATCCCTGCCCGGCATTATCATCTTTTCCACATCTTTTATTTTTGTGCCACAAATGCAGCTTGATTCGGTCATTTGGGGGATTCTGGCAGGCGGCGGCATCTTATACCTTGTGGCCCTTTTCTATTATTTTCTTCGCAAACATGAAGGCATGGGGGGCGGGGACATGAAACTGCTTGCCATGATCGGTGCAGCCACAGGCGTAAAGGGGGTTTTTTTCACATTATTTACAAGCTCGGTTCTAGGCACCCTTGGGGGCGTGGCCGCCATGATGCTGACCAAACAAACCGACACCAGACAGGCAAAAATTCCATTTGGACCGTTTCTTTCCCTGGGGGCTATTCTCTATATTTTCTGGGGAGACCCTTTGATACGCTGGTATTTGAATTTTCTTGGGTAATATCAAAACGAAAAGTCATCACCAGACTCATACAACCGGGCGACTTTTCGTCCATACCCAAAAAATTCTCCCTTACAAACTGATAACCGTGGCATCACAGGACATGTTGATAAATTCGGCCGCTGACGCCATACGAGCACCCTCAATCAGGTCGTCATCTTTGATCTGCCGGGCGTTAGCACACGGCGTGCAAACCAAAATCGGCACACCATGTGCCTGGAGATATGCCAGAAGGTCATCGGCCACATCACCGGTGGCGGCCCTGACATGTGTAATGATACCTTCCTTGGCCAGATACACCCCTTCATCCAACAAAAAAAGACTGGTATTCTTCCCTTCTTTGTGAGCTATGGTTGCAAGGTGAATTGCCCGGGTAGCCCGATTGGTATCATTGGTGCCGCAGGATAACGCAATTACAACATTGTTTGTCATGATTCCCTCCTGATTTTAATGAATGATTTTAAATTGGAAACAATCTAACGTTTGAAGTATTCATGTCACACTGGTTCTTAAAAACTTCCCATGTGACATCATGATACAAAATGATGCAAAAACCTCGCCCAAGCAAACCAAAGCCAGCCACAAAGTCTAAAAATTTTGGATAGATACCCGGCAAGCGCAATAAGCATCCAGCTGGATATCGACAACAAAACAGAATATGACACACAAATGTTTTGTTAGCTGTCTCAAAACATTTGTGTATGGATACACATCGTCGTCAACACCAATTTACAACCATGGTACGCTTAGAGTATCGGCACACCCAACAAAAAAATAAAGTCTCAATAACGGCCAGGGTCCGGCCTGGCCCATCAGCCCATAGGCACAGACCACAACGCAGCATGATAATAATTCAGCAATCTATTGATTCCAGGGGAAAATACAAACGGGTTAATTTTGGAGTATATAATGGCACGATATCTGCTTTTTAAACTTCCAAATGCGAATCGAGACAAGTCTAAAAAAATTTAAAGTATTGATCTAAATGCTTCATCAACAAAAAAACGAAACAATGAATTAAATTATCTAAAGGAGAACAACATGGATCATCAAAGCCAAACATGCCCCTGCTTGGAGACGAATTCCCCGAATTAAATGTGGACACCACCCATGGCCCCATGAGCTTGCCCAAAGACATGAAAGGCAAATGGTTTGTCCTCTTCAGCCACCCGGCAGACTTTACCCCGGTGTGCACTACGGAATTTGCCGGGTTTCAAAACCGCGTTGCTGAGTTTGAAAAGATGGGGGTGCAGCTGATCGGCATGTCAGTGGATCAGGTGTTCAGCCACATAAAGTGGATCGAATGGATTAAAGAGAAACTCGACATAGAGATCACCTTCCCTGTTGTTGCCGCCAACGACTCAGTGGCAAACAAACTAGGCATGCTGCATCCGGGCAAAGGTTCAAACACGGTTCGGGCGGTATTTGTGGTTGACCCTGAAAGCAAAGTACGCCTGATCCTGTACTATCCCCAGGAAATTGGGCGGAACATGAATGAGATTGTCCGGGCCACAAAGGCGCTCATCACATCAGATCAGAATGGCGTGGCCATGCCTGCCAACTGGCCGGAAAATGAACTGCTCAAAGACCGGGTAATTATTCCGCCGCCAAAGTCACAAAAGGATGCGGCGCAACGACTGAGCCAATATGAGGGGTATGATTGGTGGTTCTGTCACAAATCACTGTAAGCCGATTCCTTTAAATCTAAAAGAGCCCGGAAATGGATATTTTTTCCGGGCTTTGCTGCGACATCAATGTATCATATTCAACAAGATTCAGCCTAAACCACCACTCACCTCATAAGGAGGCCTGCACCATGTACTTTAACCAGATTTCAGTGAAAGGCCTTGGGTGCCAGTCCTATTGCATCGGCTGCCCCGCAGCCCAGCAAATGATGGTCGTTGATCCCAAAAGGGACATCCAAGACTATCTGGACATCGCGTACCAGGAAGGTATGCGGATCACCCATATTGTTAATACCCACCTCCATGCGGATCATATTTCAGGAGACCAGGAATTGAGCGCAGCAACGGGTGCGGATATCTATATCAACGACAGCGTGGAAATCAGTTATGCCCACAAGGCAATTGAACAGGGGGACGTTTTCACCCTTGGCGCGGCAAAAGTAGAAGTGCTGCACACACCGGGTCATACACCCAATTCCATCTCCCTGGTCGTCACAGACACAGGGCGCTCGGAAAAACCGGAAATGATTCTGACCGGTGACCTTCTGTTTGTGGGGGATATCGGCCGGCCCGACCTGCCCGGCGCCGAAATTTTGGACGAACAAATCGAAAATCTTTACGACAGTCTGTATAAAACCCTGGCAGCATTCCCCGACTATCTTGAGGTATACCCCGCCCACGGAGAAGGGTCGCTGTGCGGCAGGGGCATGAGTTCAAAAAAAAGCTCCACCCTGGGATATGAACGCAGTGCCAACCCCATGCTGCAGTTTGATTCCTTTGAAGCGTTCAAAGAAAATATTATGTCCGCCTTTCCGGCCCGGCCCAAAAGCTTCTCATATATCATTTCCACGAACAGTAAAGGCGCAGACCTGCTGGATGCCTGCACCCTGGACAAACGCCTGACCCCCGACCAGTTCCAGGAATTAATGAATGAGGAAACCACACTGGTCATGGACACCCGTGACAGCGCGGCCTATGGCGGATTTCACATTCCCGGCAGCATCAATATCGGGTTTGAAAAACAATTGGCCAACTGGGTGGGTATGGTTATTGACCCGGGCACGGAACTGCTGTTGGTGGTGGAAAACCGCGATGCCTACGATCGAATGCTCACCGAACTTCACCGCATTGGATATGACGCAGTTTTAGGATACCTGTCAGGTGGCATAAACGAATGGCTCATGAGCGGCCGCCCCGTAGATCAGCTGGCACAGATATCCCCGCTGCAGCTTCACAAGAAAAATAGCCCCGACGGCCCGCTGATCCTGGATGTCCGCACCCTGGCAGAGTGGAACGCCGGGCATATTGAACACGCCGTTCACTTTCCCTTAACCGATATCTTAGACAATAAAATACCCAAAGCGGACAAGGGCCAGGAAATCATTTTGCAGTGCGGCAGCGGATATCGCTCCAACATCGCAGCCGGTTTCCTGAAAGATCAAGGGTTCGGCAACATAAAATCTCTGGCTGGCGGCGTATTTGCCTGGCACAATGCAAATCTGCCTTTAATTTAAGCAAGCCAAAGGGTTTTCAGGTTCATGGTCAAAATGTAAGCGCCCGATGCAGGCTGAATTTTGATCATGAACTTTGATCCGCATAACAGATTTCAAGCAACACTTTACCCTTGGTTGTGCGAAATGGAACAGCAACAACGTGACTTCCGGCCTCTGTATGCAAAATCTCTTCTGTTCGACCCGTCACAACCTTTACGAATTTAACTTTTACTTGTTTCCCCGATTCTCCAATTTTAGTAGTAACGTGCCCGGCAACCATATTGCTGATTTCCCCAACCGCATCGGTTATTTCTTCATTAATTTCGGTCATTTCTTCGCCAAACATGGCCGAGACAATCCCCAGAATACTTTTCTCGGTAAAAGAAATCGCAACCGTCGCCTCCAGATCGCCTTCAACCGTCAAAAGGCCTGAAATATCACCGGAATGAACGGTATCACCCTTTAAAAAAGGCGGCTCCGGCTTTACTTTTACTAGAGCCGTGGTGTCAAGAATGTGTAAAGTTCCTTCAATGAAAGGATTGACAAGCGCTACGTCCATTTTCACCTCCTGTTTTCAAACATTCTATGCCGTCCAAAGAAAAGTGGCAACGAATTTTTAACAAAACGCAATAAAGACTTGACACGCAGGGCTCAACGACGTAACGTACCCAGAAAAGCTGAATGATTTTTTTCACTAAAAAATACTTATAACCTTAAGATATTTCCTAAACAACCCCCCAAAAAAAAGGAGTGAGCACGATGAACAAAGGCGATTTAATTAACAAGGTTTCAGAAGTCCTCAGCAGCAAAAAAGATGCTCAGGCTGCCGTTGATTGCATGATAGAGACCATCACAGAGGCCCTGGCCGCCAATGACTCTGTCACCTTGGTAGGTTTCGGCACATTCAAAACAGCCGAAAGAAAAGAGAGAAAAGGCAGAAACCCGCAGACTGGAAAAGAGATCAACATTCCGGCTAGGAATGTCCCCAAATTCGTCCCCGGAAAAGCCCTTAAAGACGCTGTAAAATAACCCCCACCGCTTCGGAAGTCATGGGAGTTTTAACTTCAAAACGCCTACTACGGCATCTGCGACAGGCATGCGTCGTGCGCTGGGACCCAAGAAGAAAAATTTTTATGACTTCCCCCGACGGGTGGTTATTCTAAGTAATGCAGGCCCAGGGTTGGAATAAAATTACCCAAAATATGGCGTCAAATTATTGAGCCCCATTCAAAAGGCGCTAACTTGGGAACATTGAAATATGAGCCCAAGGGAGCAACGAAGAAGAAGGCCAAAGAGGCAAGCCATATGGAGAGTTTATTTTGACCCTGGCTTTAAAGCAAAATCGAGACCGAACCCTATGTGAATTTAATTTCCATTGGATTCCAATATGTTACAACAATTTTCTTAAAATTTTCATGTAACGTTAGGGTTACCCCCTGATTGGGTGATAGGGCATGGAATTCAACGTTAAAAATATATTTATCCCCTCGGTGGGTGTAAATCTGGTACTCAACATAAATACCGATTCTCCCATGTCCCGATCCTCTATCATATATGATGCCGACTATAAAAAGCAGACCATCACCATTGCCCAGCCCACCCCCCCTGTAACGCCAAGTACACCATTTGAGCAGCTTGACCTGACAACACTGGTCTATATTGATCAACGCCGTTTACGGATAGGGATTGCCTGCACGCCAGCCCGATTTATCAGCAACTACCCCATGGCAGACGGATCTTTGGTCAGGGCGCTTGAGCTTGAATACCAGCTACCGGCAAAAGAAACCAATATACGCGCCGCCTTCAGACTATCAATGACCGGCAGATATACGGTAAAAGGCAAAATAGTCTACAACGCCCTGGAATACAGAACGCCAAGTGATTTTAAAATAAAGGATATCTCTTTTTCGGGGTTAGGTATTGTCATACTTGAAAAAAAAGAAAAGCGTCCGCACCCCTTGGCAACCCTGAACACCGGCACAAAAATGATCATGGGGCTTGCCTTGGTAGACCGTGATCAGCCCGGGACCATAGGGACCTTTCCTATACAAATTCAAGTTGCAAGAATCAAAACGGATTACTCAGCAACCCACACCTTGATCGGCCTCAAAATAACCAATATTACTTCAAAAGATGAAGAAACTTTAAACCAATTTATTCATGTTGCCCAGATAGAGGAATTAAAACGCATCAGCAAAAAAGGCTGATTGTCTTTGAATGTGCGATTTAAGCCACTTTAAAAGGTCTTTTTGATCTGGATCGAAGGAGAGACCGGCATCCGCTTCAATCGCTTCAAGTTCGCCAAGTGCCTTGGCGCAAGTAAGCTTGACATCCTCCTTATAGCCTTTGATTGACACCTTTGGATCATTGCCGCACAGGCATTTTAAATGCCCACGAAACTCCGGAGCGGATTCGGGCTTTTCATTGAAATTTCGCACAAGAATTCTCCGGGCCAGCATCCTCACCCTGGCACTTTGAAAATCTTGAACAGCCTGGAGCCTCTTTTTCTCTTCGATGTTATGAAAAATCGCAATCTCTTTTTTATCTTTAAATGAAAAAAAACCACCCTGGTACAAATCCGCGTCAGGATCTATATCCGGCACCCGGGGATATTTGAAATTTCGATGAAAGCTTACCGTTCGATCAAATCTCGACCGGTTCTGCACCATAAAATCAAGATTCTTTATGCAAGCCGTGCGAGATGCAGAAGAAAGCTTCCCCAAAAACCGATCCAGGGCAGGCAAAACGAACAATTGATCACCCGGCTTTTTCCGTATTGTCATCAGTTCATATCCACCAAAGGCTTCATCAATCCGGTCAAACAGGCCCTCTTTATCCAAACGAATCCACAGGCCTTGATTTTTATACGGCACAGATGCGCCCACATGAACCACCGGTGCCATGTAGTTGCAGTCTGCCCCAAAGGAAACGGAGACCATAAGCGCGACATCCATTCCGTACTTTTTCGATAAAGCCGAGGCCTGAATTTTGTTCATGCGCTCAAGATCCGAATTTTTATTAAAAAAGCCGATTACATATGACCAGATTTCATCATATTTTATAAACGCCTTTGCCAGACCCACAACAGACTCAACATCACTCATGGCCTCATGGGCTCTGCCAGAAGTTTCAAAACTATTTTGCCGGGTTAAATGCTCAAGTTTCATGGTTGGCTGCCCATTCTCAAGCTTCGGCCAGGAAAGTGCCTGGGCACAAAAAAGGTAGTATATCAAGGTTACAGGCAACATATCCATGCGGCTGCACCCATTGGCAAACTGATGGGAATACGGGTCTAATAGATTACGATAAAAAAGAAAACGCAAGAATTCGTCATCAAACCCAAGGGAATTATACCCGACGCTGATGGTTTGGGGCGTATTCAAAAGCCCATGAATTTTTAAGGCTGCACTGTATTCACTAATGCCCGCATCAAGTATGTTCGCGTCAAGTCGGTGGGTCAAAAATGCCCATGGCGAGGGCACAATATCGTCTCTGAGACGAACAACTATCTCCTCTCTACTGATCTCATTCAAAGACAGATCCGTTCGAATACATGCAAAGGTTAGCACCTGATCAAAGGCCGGATTCAGTCCGGAGGTTTCAATATCATAGAATAAAAGTGTCTGCATCGACCATCCCCCAAAACCGCATAATGTTTATATCTTGAAAGCAATGCGAGTACGAATCAAGCGTTGAAACGTAAAAAGGGAGTGCAAACTAGAAGCTTGCTCTCCCTTTTTAAATTTTGAAGATAATGTTTTGAACGCGTAAAGAACGCAGGTAACTTTACCTTTTTGAAAACTGAAAACTGGCTCTTGCGCCCTTTTTCCCGTATTTCTTACGTTCTTTCTGCCTGGCATCTCTGGTAAGAAAGCCTGCGGATTTCAAAACACCGCGTAGATCCGGGTCTGATAAAACAAGCGCCTTGGAAACACCTTGACGAATGGCTCCCGCCTGACCGGTATACCCACCACCCATCACAGTAACTTTTAAATCAAAGGCATCACTTTTATCAGTGAGAATCAGAGGGGACGTCAGCGCATCTCTGTTTGCCGGAACGTCAAAGTACTCGTCTAATTCTCTGTTATTAATTACAATTTTCCCTGTGCCAGGTATCAGCCACACTTTGGCCACAGAATTTTTCCGCTTACCTGTTGCGTAAAATTGGTTTGCACTTTCCATGTATCGTATCAAGTCCTTATGTATTAGAATTCGACGACCTGCGGCTTTTGCGCAGCGTGGGGATGCTGATCGCCTGCATAAACAAATAATTTTTTCCCAAGCTTACGGCCTAGCCTGTTTTTTGGAAGCATTCCCCGAACAGCCTTTTTCAAGACATCTTCGGGTTTCTTCTCAAGCATTTCCCTGGCTGTTTGGGATTTAATTCCTCCGATGTAACCGGAATGGCGGTAATAGGTTTTCTGTCCCATTTTATTTCCGGTCAAACGGACTTTGTCCGCATTGACAACAATCACCCAGTCACCTGTGTCCACGTGGGGAGTGTAAAGAGGGTTGTGTTTACCCCGGATTCTATACGCTATCTGGGAAGCAAGCCGCCCAAGCACCTGGTCCTTTGCATCAATAATGCACCAGTTCTCTCTGTTGTCAGATCTTTTTGCACTGTATGTATATTTTTCCAATGTTCTCCATGCTCCTCTAAATAAACGCAATCAGGCATAACTACATAAATTCATTTCTAAAGTCAAGGATTATTTATAATTCTATCTGTTTTTCTTCTTTTTGCTTTGCCGCACCTGCCTTTGAAAAAAACGATTTTTCTTTCCTGGCAGGCTCCATTTTACTGGAGGTTTTACAGGATATATCCGCATTCAGCACCCCACCGTTTTCCACAATCAAGTCCTGGCATACAACCTTTCCGGCACAGGAACCGGTGGCAAGAATTATCAACTCCTTGGAGGCGATCAATTCGCCTTTAAAGTTACCGCCAATGGTCAGGCTGGATACCTTTGTCAAAGTTGAGTTAACCTCACCATCCTGGGCAATAATCACAACATCTCCCTCAATTGTACCCTTTACTTCTCCTTTGATGATCAGTTTTCCACAACTTTCGATGGAGCCGTCTATCTTGAGTTCCTTATCAATGATGCTTAAATTCTTTGTATTTTTTCTCACAACGGCTGTCTCCTTACAAAGCACTTAAAATTTGAAAATCCGTTTCAGGCCCAGGGTCGGAATAAAACGGGCATGGGTCTCAATCCTACTTATTGTCGCCTGTGTCAAAGGAGGTCTTAAACAACAGGTTTTCCGCTTCATCAAAAATAAATACCGACGCAGCGGAAAAATCATTAAGCGGTACCTTGGTGTTGACGGTGAACTGAACAGGCTTAAAACGGGAAATGGAAAAATAATGACCGTGTTTATACGGCCCCGGCACACCGCTTTTCATAATCGAGGCTTTGGGTATCACCACCCATTTCTCGGATGGGGCATCTTTGGGCTTAAGCACACAAAAAATCCGACCGGATATCTCCTTGGAGTTCTCTGTGGTATTTCTGATATTAAACCGCACAATGACGTCATGGGCATTGCGACCCGATGCAAGGGAAAATGATCCGACACTAACGACGGATGCGGCGTCAGGTTCCTTGGGTGTTTCACGCCCCTCTTCGCCTTCATCGGATTGGCTCCGGCTTATTTCCATTTTTTTGTTATTCGATCCAGCCGGATCTTCTTTTTTGCCCCTTGAATCAGGAGACTTGTCTGTGGATACAGATTCATCCCTCTCTATTTTATCCTTCATGCCTGAACGTTTTTCTTTTTTGGAAGGGGCCTGGCCAAGCTTGCCGTCAAGGGTCAGGGCTTTAAGTTCATCGCCATTACCGGTCATCACCAGCTTGGCCATCAAAAGCTCTTTTTCTCGGGTTAAACGATCCACCTCTTTTTCAAATGCGTCCTGGGTACTTATCAATTGATTTTTTTGATTGTTCGCTGTGGCATAAAGGCGATAAAATGCAAGCGTACCCAGTCCCCCAGTCAGGCTGACGACCAGCAAAAAACAAACAAGAACTTTGAGAAAAGCCCCGGATCGTATTTCACCAAAATCATTTACGATCAAAATTGCATTTTCCCTGCGCAGTTTATGGGGCGCAGGTTTTATCTGGGCTATTTCCCTTTCCAGTTCTCTCGAAATATCTTCCATTCTCCATCCTGTCTGACAAGTTTAAGCTGTTTTCTTCCATGGGTTGAAAAGCCACTGGACTTATAGTACTGGACAAAGCTGACCGTATACCCGTCTTTGGTGGGAAAGGCCTTAAAATTTTTACCGGTTACCAAAATATAGTCATATTTTCGAGCAAGTTTTTTCTTGCGTTTTACCCATGCCGTCTTCCCCATGCCGTCACAGACAAAATCACTGGTATAAAATCGTGCATACTTATCCATATTTTTTGAAGACCAGGCAGCCATCCACTGTTGAACCGTTTCAACCACCAGTTTATCTGTGGACTCATCCTGGAAAAGCATCCTTGACGCAGCGAGCAAGGGCGGCTCACCGGAATTAAACGCCTTATCCTTTGTCTGGAAAAAATCGCCAATGATCAGGGGAGAGGCGGTTCCCTGACGAATAAAAAACTGTCGTTTCCCCAGGTAGACATGCCGACCGTCATGTCGAGAAAGCGTCATGTCGCAAAGCGCAACCACAACACCTCCCTGGGCATAGATACCGATATTTTCCAGTACAATCTCAAATCCGTCGGGGTGTTGTGTTCCTGCCTTATCCCGGATACCAAGCCATGCTTCCCACCATGAGATATCCGGAAAATAGGTCGGGTCATAAAACGACAGATAATCATGATAACTTTGTGCCGCCAACGCTTTGGACCATTGATCGAGAAATCCGTCAATCTGTTTTTCAATCTGTGTGCGCCTGTCAAAGGAAGTATAATCAATCTGCTCCACAATGATCAAGGGAGTGGCGTCAAGGTGAATATAATCGGACAACGCAAGAATATTTTTATTTTCCAGGGCAATGCACCCGTTTGAATCCATGGGCTTTAACACCTTATCGGTTCCATGAATCCATATGGCCGACCCCTGCTTGCCCAGGCGCAGATCCAAAAAATTGGGATAATCTGACGGAAAAGCTTTTTGTCCGTATACCGGCGTCAGGTATCGGTCCTCAAATTCATCTTTTAAAAAATAGACGCCTTCCGGGGTTCTTTTATCACCGGCCCGGCTTTTAGGTCCCGGTTTCGCCCCCGTGGAACAAGGTGCCTGGAATACCGGGCGGTCAAGGCCGTTTTTTTCAGAATAGACATAAAGTGTCTGGCTTTTTTTCTCCACAATAACGGCATTTTCATTTTCAGGTATCCGGATCAAAGCCCCCGGCACCGATGCCGCAGAGCAGATCCCCGAACAACAACAGACCAGACAGACGATCAGGAGTATTACACGTATTTGGATGGTTAATTTTGTTTTGTTGGTCATTTACCCTCTTTTTTCCAGATTTAGATGCCGGTATGCATTTTCCGGTGCTTTTCTACCGCTGGACGTGCGCAGCACAAGACCAATTTTCAATAAATAGGGTTCCACCACATCCACCAAGGTGTCGGTCTCCTCCTGCAAGGTCGCTGAAATCGCCTCTATGCCCACAGGCCCGCCATTGTAAAACCGGATAATCGTTTCCAGATAATTTCGATCCAAAGGCGTCAACCCCAGTTTGTCAATGCCTTCGAGTGCCAGGGCCTCCTGAACACCTTTGGCCGTCATAAGCCCCTGGTGCCTGACCATGGCATAGTCCCGGACACGCTTGAGAAGCCTGTTGGCAATCCGAGGGGTTCCCCGGGATCGTTTTGCAAGCTCCCACGCACCGTCATCGGTGATACGGGTTTTCAAAAGCAGGGCTGAACGCTGAATAATCACCGCCAACTCTTCCACAGAGTAGAAATCAAGGGTGCGAAATATACCGAAACGATCTCGCAGCGGGGCGGACAAAAGTCCCACCCGGGTCGTGGCACCGATAAGTACAAATTGTTTTAACCGATACCGATGGCTTCGGGCATGAATCCCCTTATCAAAGACAAAATCCACGGCATAATCCTCCATGGCCGGATAGAGGAACTCTTCCACCACTTTGGGAATCCTGTGAATTTCATCCACAAAAAGGATATCACCCTCCCCGAGATTGGTTAAAATCCCCACAAGATCACCGCCCTTTTCCAGGGTCGGTCCGGAGGTGACGGTTAAATCCTTTCCCATTTCATTTGCAATAATATGGGACACCGTCGTCTTTCCAAGCCCGGGCGGACCGTGCAATAAGATGTGCTCCAAAGGCTCGTTGCGCATTTTTGCCGCCTGGATGGCAATCTTGAGTGTTTCCACGGCTGGGGCCTGCCCCACATAATCATCAAAGCAAACGGGGCGGAGGGAAACAATCTCCTGGGCATGGTCTTCAATTTTCAATTTTTCTGACACCACGCCCTTTTTATCAGAACTATAGCTTAAAATATCTGCGTCGGCTGTCATCTGCCCTCCTGATAAATCTCGTCAAACAGATCTTCCGGAGAACTGATGGCTGGATTTTTTTCAAGGGCTTCCCGGATCATTCGTTTTGCCGATGACGCAGAGTGTCCAAGTTGTTCGGTGAGGACCTCGGTCACCTGCGACACCATCATTCGGGCTTCTTTGGAAACGATTTCTGATGATTCGGTTGGCACGGACTCCAATTCGGCAGCCTGGGCTGCGGCAAACCCAAGAACCTTTCCGTTCAAAGTAGCCACAATTTTTTCTGCGGTTCTTTTCCCAATCCCTGCCAGTTGTGATAAAAAGGCCGTATCACGATCTTCAATGGCCCGGGCCACCTGGGGTACCGGTCGTGTCAACGCCTTTACGGCCTTCATGGGACCGATGGCCGACACGGTGATGAACAATTGAAAAAACTCCTTGTCCTCCGGGGTAAGAAAACCAATGAGCACGGGTTTGGGCTGCCGATCTGTAACATGGTAATAGATGTACAGGGCAATTATTTCATCGGCCTGGGATTTTTCCATGCACGCGGACAGGGTGATGGTGTCCAAAAGAATCTCATAACCGATAGGGCCGGCCAGCAGAATAATGCCGTCCGCCTCCCGGCGAAGAATCTTTCCCTCAAGATATGCGATCATATTTAAATTCCTCGGTCTCCCCCATACCGGAACAGCCCTGTCAATGCCATTCCCAACGCATCCGACGCGTGAAAAGGACGAATGCGCTCATGGTGATTTAACAAATGGCGCACGGCACGCTCCACCTGACACTTATCCGCCCGACCATTACCCGAAATCACCTTTTTAACTTCCCTGACGGACACTTCGCGAATTTGAACGCCCGCCTTGAAAGCCGCTAAAATCAATACACCAGAGACTTTTCCTAACATAATACCCGATCCCGGATATTTTTCAAGGGAGTAAATATCTTCAATGACAACAAGATCGGGCTGCTGTTCAATTAGAAAGGATTTGATTTTACGGTAAATCTGATCCAGCCTGACCGGCGTTGATTCACCGGCATCTGTGGAGATGCTGCCAAAGGAATATCCGGCAATATGACGCCCCTGCCCCTCAATGACCCCGATTCCGGTACCGGCAAGACCGGGATCAATGCCTATTATTTTCATATTTCTGTTTTCACCACCAAAGAAAAAAGCAATCAGTTAAGATTTTTAAGCTTTTCCTTGGCATATTTGGCTTCCTGGGAATTGGGATGGCGCTTGATCAATTCTTCGAGCATCATTTTTGCGTTAGCTTTTTCACCAAGGGCGGCAAATGCATATCCCTGCTTAAGTCGGGCCGCTGCATTTTTATTTGAATTTGGATAATTATCAAGTACTTTCTGATATTCTAAAATAGCTTTTTCATACCATTTTTCAGCATAATATGAATCGGCAATCCAAAACCTTGCATTGTCTGCGTTCTTGGAATCCGGGTATTTATTAATAAAATTCTCAAACTGAATCCTGGACGTTTCAAGATCGCCCTGGTCGAAAAGTTTTTTCGCATTGCCGTACAAGCCTTCCTCGGTATCCTGAACCTGACCTGTCGTTCCTGAAACACTGGGCTCGAATCCCATGTATTTTTCCAAGGCAATCACCTTTTCATAGTTTCTGGAAATGGCATTATCCAGACGATCCAGCCTTTTTTCAAGGGTTCCCCGGCGCTCCTGCCCAGTGACACCAAACTTGTACCGCACCTCCTCAAGTTGCCCCTGAATTTTATGGAAATCCTCCTTGAGCAACTGAATATCATACTTGACCTCAGCATAATTTTCACGGGTGGTTTTGGAAAACGCATCCATCTGTTGTTTCAGAAGACCAAGATCATCGGTGTTTGTCTGATCAAGTCTATTGCGCCGGCTGTTATTCTGCTCGATTACCGCCACCCGGGTCTCCAGAGCCTCATATTGATTGGGCGCCACACAGCCGGTTATCAAAACAACGACGGCAAGGCAGGGATAAAAATACAAAGGTTTCATGTGATACGAAATCCGAAAAAAGTTAAATGATATATGGGTACAGACAGACAATCCGGGCTTCCGGGCTGTCCATACCCGTTATAGATACAAAAAAGACCACCTCCAGGGCGTATCTTTTCAATGCTTTTTTTACCTGATTACAAACTGAGCACGCCTGTTGATACGATAAGCCGCTTCGGTGGGAGCCGGATCCAAAGGCTTTTCTTCTCCATAGCTGACGGTACTCAAACGGCTGCCGGAAACACCTAAATCCACAAGGTAATTTCTGGCGGCCTTGGCGCGCCTTTCACCCAGGGCCAAATTATAAACCGTGGTGCCACGCTCGTCACAATGCCCTTCAATGGTTACGGTGTCGGCTGGGTTGGCCTGGAGCCAGGCCGCTTT
The DNA here is from genome assembly GCF_963666675.1 of uncultured Desulfobacter sp. Taxonomy (NCBI): domain Bacteria; kingdom Pseudomonadati; phylum Thermodesulfobacteriota; class Desulfobacteria; order Desulfobacterales; family Desulfobacteraceae; genus Desulfobacter; species uncultured Desulfobacter sp. Next base: position 4,004,814 of record NZ_OY762929.1, read on the forward strand.
TTCCCGGAGTAGACCTTTGGCCTGTTCGGTAAGTTCTGCACTGTCATAATCAAATAAAATATTTTGATTCAAAAAGTTTGATTTGGCTTCAATAATCTGAGCCTGGCGCTCATCTTCCAGTTGCTGGGCTTTAATTCTTTCGGCCTCAAGGCGGGCTTGTCTTTCGGCCTCAAGGCGAGCGGCTCTCTGGGCATCCGTCTCTGTTTGGCTCTGATTCACGGTACCCGGATCAGCCACCTTTGGCTTGGAACAGCCGACCATGGTCACAAGCCCGACAACCAATACTGCCATCACCACGTTCATAAACATTTGTTTTTTCATCGCACTTCTCCTTTTTTGATTTACCTTTAATAGGCTTACTTATGTCTTACTCGGTTGAAAACCCGTTATCATTTGACCAATCCGGTTCACTCTGGACGCCGGACATGGAAAGAAGCTGCCGCTGATCCGTACCGGCTGCGGTCATGACAAACAGATGCGCCTTTCCACTGTTTCTATTGGATTTAAACACAATCAGGCTGCCGTCAGGAGACCAGCAGGGATCTTCATTATCGCCCTGGTCTGCGGTCAACTGCACCGGATTACCAATGTGCGGCTCAACAGATATCACAAAAATATTAATTTTATTTTTTTCAATTCCCACATAGGCGATCTTTTTTCCGTCCGGGGACCAGGCCGGGCTGGTATTATATTTTCCGGAAAATGTTATGCGCCGGGCCTCTTCCGAATCCAGCCCCTGAATATAAATTTGTGGATTGCCGGACCGGGATGAAGTAAAGGCGATCTTTTTTCCGTCCGGGGAAAATTTAGGCGACACATTAGATCCCCAACTTTTGGTCACTCTTTTAATAATTTCTCCTTTGCGGGTCAACAAATATATTTCCTGGTCCCCTGAAAAACTTAAGGTCGCCGCCAGATTAAGCTTTGTGGGCATCCAGTCCGGGGAGATATTAATCCCTTTATAATTGACAATGGCGCCCAGATTATCCCTGAGATTTTTGATAAAGATATCAGGCTTTCCCTTGGCATATGAGACATAGGCAATCCACCGGCCGTCGTGGGACCAGGCCGGAGACAATGAAATGCTTTTATGGTGTGTGATCTGTCGGGGATTAAATCCGTCAAAGTCGCAGGAATAAATCTCTTTATTCCCACTGGTGGTGGAAACAAAGACGATTTTTGACCCAAAAACCCCGAAATTACCGGTCAGCGCTTTGGCGACTTCCGCACAGAACCGATGCACCATGCCCCGGACCTGGGTCGCCGGGCCCGTGTATATTTTCCCCACCAGAAGTTTTGTATTAAAGGTATCCATCAGGCGAAGCTGCAATTTGACCTGTCCGCCAAACTCTTCCACCCCGCCTGTAACCAACAGTTCCGCCCCGATGCCGGTCCAGTCCTTAAAATTGATCTGCCCCAGTTGGATACCTGATTGCGCAGGATCGGCTAAAAAGGCCATTGGGTCCATAATTTTCAGATAGCCGGTGAAATCAAGCCCGGCTTTCAGAATTTGTTCCGCCTGAACGCCTGCAGCAACCTCGGCCTCATGACCGTTGAAACACTTGAACGCAGTCACCGCCACAGGTGTTTTATTTAAAAAAGGGTTTGAGATACTGATATAATCATAATCCTTGGCCTGGGCCCGCACCGACAGAAGAATCATAAATGCCATTCCCCAGACAATCTTGTTCAGCATACGAGAACCGCTTCCTTGTTTCATCTAATCACCTGTTTATATATTTTTTTTCGCAAAGTTATTTAAGTCCCCGGGGAGAGAACCCGAGCACCAGCTCATAGGAAAACATTCCCTTGGGCAGCTTCGGAAGGGGGTTGGCCTTTTGCACCGCTTTTTTAGCGGATTCATCCAGATAGTTATTCCCGGACCGGGTTTCAAATGAGATATCCCGGATATCTCCGCTTTTTAAAATTTTTATAAAAATTCTGACTTCAAGGTCCTGATTGAGACCTGCCATGGCATCATTAAAAATCCAATTCTGTTCAATGGCTGACTTGATCACCATCTGGTACAGTGTCAACGGACTGGCTTCTCCGGCAGCCCCGCCGCCTGTGGTACCGGCAACCCCGCTGCCGTTGGAATTTGTGCCCTGGGCACCATCTTCCGTTGAGGCCACCGAGGCCTTTATCCGGTCCAGCGCATTTTTAAGCTGAGCCTGCCGTTGCTTTTCACGTTTTTCAGCCTGCGCTTTTCTGGCCTTGGCAAGCTCTTGGGCCCTTTTATTTTTGGCTTTTTCTTCCTGCTCTCTTTTCTTTTTAGCAAGATCTTCTTTGGGCGGCTTATTTTTAGGCGGTTCCTTGTCTCTGGCTGCGATCAACTCGTTAAGATTTTTGGGCTTTGATTTTAAACTGACATCGGGTTTGATTACCGGGATTTCCTGCCGCTGAGGTTCCGCAGGCTGGGATTCAATCTGAGAGACAGTATCAGGATTCACCTTGTCTGCTTGATCAGGCGCCGGTTCTTCGGATATAGGAGGTTTCCCTGAAGCTTTGGCATCGGCAGGCCCGGGAGCAAACGTCACCAGATCCACCGTAACCACTTTAGGCTTGGGCGCTGAAAACTGAAAATCATTTAGAAAAAACAAGCTGATAAAAAAAAGCATATGGAAAATCAAAGAGATCAGACAAACCAGGAAAAAACCTTTGGGCCTGACATTTTCAGGCTCCCTGATACCCCCTCGCCTGGTCTGGATTTGAAACCGGATATTCATTGACGCCATTAACCCGCCTGGTCTTCATCCCCGGGCAGCGTAATCATGCCAAGGCTTGTGACACCGGCTTTTTTAATCTGGGACATGATGTTGACCACCACCCCATAGGGCACTTTCTTATCCGCCTTAAGGTAAACATTTTTCTTGTCCAGATTTTCCATTACCGCTTCAAGCTTTTCCGCCAGGAATGCGGCACTGATCTCCTGCTCGTTGATATAGACTTTCATGTCTCCATCAATGGAAATAATCAGATTCTGCTCATCGGTGGGCAATGCCTGGGAGGTTGCCGTGGGCAGATCAACATCTACACCCTGGACCATCATAGGGGCCGTGACCATAAAAATGATCAGTAAAACCAGCATGACATCCACAAACGGTGTCACGTTAATCTCAGACATCAAGGGGTCATTTCCTGATCCAAGCTGCATTTAGGCCTCCAGCTTTTTAAGAACATCCCGTTCAATAATATTCAATAAATCCGCGGCAAAACTTTGAAGTTCTGAATTCAGCACCCGTATACGGTCATTAAAATAATTATACGCAATGACCGATGGGATTGCCACAGCAAGACCGGCCGCCGTAGCCACCAAAGCTTCGGATATCCCGGGTGCCACAACAGCAAGACTGGCAGACCCCGAGAGCCCGATCCCCTGGAAGGTGCTCATGATGCCCCACACTGTACCGAACAGGCCGATAAAAGGGGCAGTATTACCGGCGGTGGCCAGAAAGGAAACCAGCTGGATCAAACGCCGGTTCTCCACATTAATGGCCCGGTTGAGCGTGCGCTTGACACTTCCCATGGTATGGAGGGTCGAACCGCTATGTTTCTTTGCGGCAAGATCATCCTTATTTTCGGTTCTGGCCGCCTCCATGTAAGCGGCAAGAAAAATCCGGGCCAAAGGACTTGAACGAAGGGCTTTGGCTTTGGAAAAGGCGTCGGCCAGGGTCCTGCACTGCCAGAACACTTCGGTAAAATCAGCTGAATCCCTGAAGGCCTTTCTCACATACCTAAATTTTATGAATATGATGGACCAGGAGATAATGGAAAAAAAGAGCAGCAGCAACATGATAAATTTTACAACGGGCCCGGCATTGGTGAGCATATATAACAGGCCGACGGATTCAGTGGTCATAGATCCTTTTCCTTAAAACTATATTGGCACCTTGGAAAACATAACAGATAAGAAGACATAAATCTACATGGTGTTCGGGCGGAAAGTCACCCTTTTGTGGTGTTGCAGAAGAATTTGCAGCGCTTGCAACCCTAGGCGTGTTAATACTGCAAATTTTTTTGCCCCTTGCATACGGGCAACGCTAAAGCCCAAACACAAGGTTTAAGTTCAGATTATACATATGCGATCATAGGCCTCCACGTCAATAAAAAAAAGCCCCTTTGTCCAAGACAAAGGGGCTTAATATTACCAAATCACATCATAGCCGGGGCTAACCCGACCAGGGTGAACAGGCTTAATTACATCATACCGGGCATTCCGCCGCCCATGCCGCCCATGCCGCCGCCCATGCCGCCAGGCATTCCGCCGCCTGCATTTTCTTCAGGCTTTTCAGCAATCATGGCTTCGGTGGTCAGCATAACGGATGCAACGGAAGCTGCATTCTGCAGGGCATAACGAACCACTTTTTTAGGATCAATAACACCGGCTTCGATAAGGTCTTCGTATACGTCGGTTCTGGCGTTATATCCGAATGCGCCGTCACCTTCCTTAACCTTATTGATGACAACAGATCCTTCAACGCCTGCGTTGTCGGCAATTTTGCGCAATGGCCATTCAATGGCTCTGGCAATAACCTCAACACCCAGCTTTTCTTCACCTTCGACGTCAAGGGAATCCAGTGAAGGAATGCATCTAACCAGGGCTACGCCGCCGCCGGGAACGATGCCTTCTTCAACAGCTGCACGGGTTGCATTCAACGCATCTTCCACGCGGGCTTTCTTTTCTTTCATTTCGGTTTCAGTGGCAGCACCGACATTAATTACAGCCACACCACCGACCAATTTGGCCAGACGTTCCTGCAGTTTTTCACGATCATAGTCGGAAGAGGTTTCATCAATCTGGGCACGAATTTGTTTTACGCGGCCTTCAAGGGCTTCTCTGGATCCGGCACCGTCAACAATAGTTGTATTGTCTTTGTCGATGGTGATGGATTTGGCCTGGCCAAGATCCTGGAGGGAGATATTTTCCAGCTTGATACCGATATCTTCGGATACAACCTGGCCGCCGGTGAGGATTGCGATATCTTCGAGCATCGCTTTTCTTCTGTCGCCAAAACCGGGCGCTTTAACAGCAGCAACATTCAAGGTGCCGCGCAGCTTGTTGACAACCAGTGTGGCCAACGCTTCACCTTCCACATCTTCTGCAATAATGACAAGCGGCTTACCTGTTTTTGCAATTTCTTCGAGCACAGGAAGCAGATCTTTCATGGAAGATACTTTTTTATCGCAGATCAGGACAAAGGGGTTTTCCAGAGCAGCAACCATTTTTTCGGTATCAGTTGCGAAATAGGGAGAAAGATACCCGCGGTCAAACTGCATACCTTCAACAACATCAAGTGTGGTGTCCATTGATTTGGCTTCTTCTACGGTGATAACACCCTCTTTGCCTACTTTGTCCATGGCTTCTGCAATGATGTTACCAATGGTTTCATCATTGTTGGCGGAAATGGTACCGACCTGGGCGATTTCATTCTGGTCTTTGGTGGGTTTGGCAAGTTCGCCAAGACCGTCAATGATTTTGGCCACAGCCTTGTCAATGCCTCTCTTAATACCCATGGGGTTGTTGCCGGCAACAACCAGTTTCTGGCCTTCTTCATAAATTGCCCGGGCAAGGACAGTGGCGGTGGTTGTGCCGTCACCGGCCATATCAGATGTTTTAGAAGAGACCTCTTTAACCATCTGGGCGCCCATGTTTTCAAACTTATCTTCGAGATCAATCTCTTTGGCAACGGTTACGCCGTCTTTGGTGACATTGGGAGATCCCCAGGATTTATCAATTACAACATTTCTTCCCTTGGGGCCAAGGGTAACCACTACTGCGTCGGCAAGCGCTTGAACACCTTTGAGCATTGCTTCACGTGCTTTGGCATCGTACTTAATTTCTTTAGCCATTGTATTTTATCTCCGTAAAATCTTTGAATTACATTGAATTTTAATTAACTTTAATCCGGCATCCTGAAAAAAACAGGCCTTCAGGATTTTAACACAACCTTAGTCAACAACGCCCAGGACATCGTCCTGGCGCATGATCAGGTAATCAATTCCGTCAATTTTGACTTCCGTGCCGCCGTATTTGCTGAACAATACGCGATCGCCAACTTTCACATCCATGGGCAGCAGTTTTCCGTCTTCGCCCATGCGGCCGTTACCGGTTGCAACCACTTTACCTTCGGCGGGTTTTTCCTTGGCTGTGTCCGGAATAAAGATACCGCCTTTGGTTTTTTCCTCTTCTTCAACACGTTCAACAAGAATTCTGTCGCTCAATGGTCTGAAACTCATGATACAATTCTCCTTTAGTTATAAAAGTTGAGCATTAAATTTATTTTTGAATTAAGCCAGTTAAGCAGATCGCCAACTACTTTGAATCTGATTTTGACGCCGGCTTTTCTGACTTTGACGATGACTGGTCTTTGGGTTTGGAACCGGCATTGGTTCCACCGTAATCCGTTACATACCACCCGGACCCTTTGAGGTGAAAGGTGCTTTGGGAAATAATCTTTTTTAGGCTACCACTGCACCTGGGACAAACTTCCAGGGGGGACTCCGAAATTTTTTGAAAAACCTCTTCTATATGTCCGCACCCACTGCATTGGTACTCGTAAACCGGCATTTTGTTTTTCCTTCCTCTAATTTCCTGAAACCGCCTATTTTGCGGGACTCCTTGCTTGAAAAACAAAACTAAAATAATAAGTCTTTGTTTCTTGTCAAGGATGGGATCTTAAAATTTTTAAGGATATTTTTATTTAGAAACCTTAATACCATTTTTCATAGAATTCAAAAACTTGTGACATTCCGGACACGGTTTTGGCGGCAATAATATCATGGGTAATGCCATGCACTTTTTTTTCTTCTTCCAGGGTTACTTCTGCTTCACATGCGTTTTCATAACGGTGTTCAAACCGCGCAAACCGAACCACATGAACAAGTTCATGAACCAGGATGTACAAAAGAAAAGGAGCCAGGCAGAGCTCTGGATTTCGGGCAGCACATAAAATAATCGCAGGGTCCTGGATACATACATGATAGAGACTGAAAACCGAAGACCCTAAAGACAAATCCTGCCGCCTGCCTTCATATTTAAGTACCTGGGCAAACGGCCCCTCTACCCGTTCATGGGCAAGCAGGTCCCTGGCGGTTTTAATGTCATACCTGTTTTTAAGCCATTGGGAGGAGGAGAGTTTAAAATAGTTGTAGACCATCTCCTCGGCCCGCAGGGCTGCTGTGGCCACCTGTTCCAACTCGCTTTCATTGAAAAACCGTGTCATTTACACGCCTGCCCCACGAAACAAAAGAATGGACACTTGATCAAAATTTATGCTATAGTCGAAATTTAGCAAACCAAATGACAGTTTTACTGATTTTAAAAGGAGGTGATTTTTTTGGGTAGCGTTATTAAAAAGAGAAGAAAAAAAATGCGCAAGCATAAACATAGAAAGCTCCTTGCCAAAACCAGGCATCAAAGAAAGAAAAAATAGGTTCTAAAGAAACAGGATCCACCTTTTTCTTTCCTAAGCCCGTGGGGAGTATTGAGTTGCATCAACTCAGCTCAATACTCATATCCCACATATTGCATTTACAGCCCGTCTAATTTGAACTTTTCTTAAAATACTTCATCAACTCAGAATCTGTTGACAAGATAACCGTACTATCCTTTTCAAGCGCCTTTTGATACAGATCCATGGTCTTGACAAAGGCATAAAACTCAGGATCCTTACCATAGGCCGCAGCATAAATCCGCGCCGCTTGGGCATCCGCCTTACCTTTTATTTCCTGGGCCTGCTTATACGCCTGGGACTTTACAACCTGCAACTCCCGTTCCTTCTCGCCTCGGATGTTGCTGGCTTCACCTTGACCTTCCGCCCTGAATTTTTCTGCGATCTGATTTCTTTCGGCAATCATACGGTCATAGACGGAACTGCGCACACTGTCGATATAATTGATGCGTTTAATTTTAACATCCTCGACCTGAATACCGAATTCCGCCAATTTTTCTCCGGCCTGTTTTTCTATCTGCCGGGCAATTTCAGCCCGGCCTAAATCCACCTGATAGCGAACCTTTCGTTTGGGAGAATCCTCCCCTTCCTTGGCCTCAAGCCCCTGGATGGCGTCAAAGGTATCCATGGGCCGATCCGTATTCCGTACACTCTCCACAAGCGGGTATGCAGAAATTAAATCGCGCATGGCCGGATCGATAATGTCATCCAGCCTTTTGAGCGCGGAAAATTCATCCTTCACTGTCTGGAAATAGACAATGGGATCACTGATCCGCCACCGGGCAAAGGTATCCACCCAGATATATGTTTTATCTTTTGTGGGAATCTGTCCCGGATCGCCATCCCATTCAAGTAAAATTTTGGGGAAATAGTTCACCTTCTGAATAAACGGCACTTTAAACTTTAATCCCGGCGTTGTTTTCGCATCGCCCACAATACGCCCGAACTGGGTGATGACCACCTGTTCAGTTTCATCCACCACATAGGCAGAATTATATATAACGAAGGCCGCAATGATAACGATCCCCAGCAGAACGGCAGGTACCCTTCCAATGTTATTGTTTGTCTCTTCCATAGCTATTCACCTTTCTGAAGGGTTTGACCGGACAACTTTGCCCCCATATTCACGAACGGCAGCAAGTTTTTCTGATCTGAATCAATGATATATTTATTTTCAAGTTTGGGCAGCACCTTAAGCATAGATTCCAGATACATCCGCTTGCGCGTCACATCCTTAGCCTGGACATATGCATCATAGATGGCTTTGAATTTGGCTGCATCACCCTGGGCGCGGTTCACCCGGTCGATGGCATACCCTTCGGCGTCTTTGATTACACGTTTTGCTTCGCCCCGGGCCAGGGGAATGGCCTTATTATATTCTTCCCGGGCTTTGTAAATGGTCTGCTCTTTTTCCTGAATGGCCTGGTTAACCTCATTAAAAGAGGCCTGCACCGGTTCCGGCACATTGGTTTTTTTCATTTCAATGTTGACGATGCTGATACCGGCCTGGGCATTGTCCATTTCCGTTTGAAGCATTTGTTTGGCCGCACTGGCAATTTCCGCACGACTTGAAATCACCTCATTGATGCTCCTGTCTCCCACAACGGTTCTCATGGTTGCTTCGGACATATGCCGCAAGAGGGATCTGACATCTTTGACATTAAACAGATAGGCCCGGGGGTCGGATCGCCGGTACTGGACAATCCAGGGCACAACGGCAACGTTAAGGTCGCCGGTGAGCATTAAGGATGCCTCCTGCCTGGAAGATTCCGCAGGCGAACGATAGGTACTACTCCCGTTGTACGTTTTAAATCCGAACTCTTCGGTCTCAACCTGCCTGACATTTACCTTGGTCACCTTTTCGATGCCTGCGGGCATTTTGAAATTCAGACCGGGCTGGGCCAGACGATTGTACTTGCCGAAACGCTGAATCACGCCGACTTCACTTCGTCCTATGGTAAAAACGGTGGAAACGCCCATCATCAAAATAATGATAAGAATAATTACAAAAAAGATGCCGGAAAACTTAAACCCTTTAAATTTGTTTAACAGGTCATCCATCTGGGGCGGCGTAGGCATCCCCGGCCCACCTCCGCCTTGTTTTTGTTCGTACTTTTTTTGATTTTCTCGAAGTTTTTCCCAATCCCAATTCATAAAGTTATATCCTGTTTAGTGAATGACCAATTTGATAAAATTATTGTATCTATTTGGTGCGCTTGAGTATTTTAAATAGGCAAAATATTACTCTAATTATAAGAATCAAGGTTAAAAGGCAATATTTATTTGGAAGAATGCCTGCGAAAAAGGGTCTCCGTCAGATGTTTAACATGATTGCACTGCGCTCCAGATTCCCAATCACCCGATAATATGGTATGACATTATAAAATCATAAACTGCCAATTGGAAGTTAAACATGAATAAAAAAACAAGTGCCGCCCACTTGACGCATATCAGTGATATACTTGCAAAGGCGTTGCCAAAATACAGGCCGGCACAGCAAACAGAGATTACGATGATATGGGATGTATGGGATTCGGCATTGGGAAACCCCATCGCACAGAACGCAAAACCGGACACCTTTAAAAACGGTCTTTTGCAGGTCACCGTATCAAGCTCGGTGTGGATACAGCAACTCAAATTTCTGGAAAAAGGGATGGTTGCGAACCTGAATGCACAGCTCAACAGCCCCTTAATTACAAAGCTGCGGTTTAAAATTGGAGAAATACACTACTGATTGGCTTTTCGGGGGAAAGCTGTCTCTGGTACAGCCGACCCAAGGCTATCGTTACAGCATGGACCCCTTTGTACTCTGCAGTCAGGTTTCATCCGCCTGTTCGGCGGATTGTATCCTTGATATCGGATGCGGCTGTGGCATTATTCCTGTTATACTGGGATATTGCTTTCCCAAAGCCCATATTACCGGCGTTGAGATTCAAACGGAACTTGCTGACATTGCAATGCAAAACGTCGTTAATAACAACCTTGGGCAAACAATATCAATTGTTAACGCGGACATTAAAAACATCAACCCCGCCCCCCAAAACGAACTGTTCGACCTTGTCCTATCAAACCCCCCGTATAAAAAGCACAATACAGGAAGATTGAACCCGGATATCCAAAAAGCCGTCGCCCGGCATGAAATTGCCATAGACATCCAGACGCTTACCGCAAAAGCGGACACATTGCTTCGACACGGGGGCCGTTTTATGGTCATCTTTCCTTTCGAACGACTGCAGGACATAGAACAGGCAATCCAGGCAACAGCCATCCGTCCGGAGTGGATACGCCACGTTCATACGGGACAGAAAAAACCACCCAAGCGTGTTATCTTCTCGGGACGCAAGGATATAACCGTCACCAAACGTATTCTGCCCCCCATGTTCCTGTCGTCGAACAATATCGCTGATATGAATTTACTATCCAAGCGCATTAACCCTTGACACATGAATTAAAAGATACTATTTTGCTTGGGTCTTTCGGAGAGGTGACCGAGCTGGCTGAAGGTGCACGCCTGGAAAGCGTGTGTACTCTAACCGGGTACCGGGGGTTCGAATCCCCCCTTCTCCGCCATAAAAAAATAAAAGCTGCTGTTATTACAGCGGCTTTTTTTATTTCATGGATGGCTCTTTGATGGAGCCCACATCATTTAAATTTACCAAAAGCCTGGTAAAAAATTCGAACATGAGCAATAAAATAGAGCACAACCATTCAGAAGAAAACCATTCGGCCGTGTGGGAAAAAATTATGGCCGGGGCCGTAAGAGATCCTGCCGAATTATGTCGCCGCCTGAAAATTTCAGACGAAAATGTGAATTTAAATCCGGATTTCCCCATGCTTGTGCCGGAACCGTTTTTGCAGCGCATAAAACCCTTAGATTCCTCGGACCCGGTTTTACTCCAGGTGCTTCCCAGAAAAGATGAATCAATTGTCACGCCGGGGTTTACAACCGACCCCGTTGGTGAAAACGGCCATTTAAGGCCAGAAGGCACCCTCTCCAAATACTACGGCCGTTCTCTCATCGTAACAGGCAATCTGTGCAGTACCCACTGCCGGTTCTGCTTCAGACGACATCTGCTGCGTCCAGGCGTAGATAATAACAGCCTGCCGGGGGGCTTCAGCATAGATCCGGAAGCCATTGCGACCCGATTTGGGGCGGACCCCACACTCCACGAGGTCATTCTCAGCGGCGGTGATCCTTTGATGCTAAGCGACAAACAACTTGGCAATCTCATTTCCCAGCTCAACCGGATTCCAAGTGTAAAAAGAGTCAGAATTCACACCAGGATGCCGATAATTATTCCCCAGCGAATTACCGAAGATCTACTCAGCGTTCTTGGCAAAAGAAACCGTTCCGGCAGTAGCGCCATGACGATTCTTGTACTGCACGTAAACCACCCCAATGAACTTGATGCCGAGGTTTGCCGGTCAATCGAAAAATTAATTGATTCAGGAATTGTTTTATTGAGCCAAACCGTACTTTTACGACAGGTGAATGATTCGTTACCTGCATTGGCTGACCTGTTTGAACGTCTGGTCGATATCGGAGTGATACCGTATTATCTCCACCAACTGGATCGGGTTGCGGGCGCAGCTCACTTTGAAGTTTCGCCTGCAAAGGGATGTCGCCTGATAACAAAACTAAGGAGACGATTGCCGGGATATGCAGTCCCACGCTATGTCAGAGAGATACCAGGGGAGCCGGGAAAGGTTGTAATAAAGTAGGATAAAATTGACCCCAGGCCTAAAACATCAGACAAAAGAATAGTTTCGGATCTGCTACATGGCCCCTTTACCCTTGTTGAATGCTTCAGAAAGATCCTTAATAATTTCATCTGCCTTGTCAATGGGCACCTGGCAGGTTCCCACACGTCTGTGACCACCGCCGCCGTATTTGAGCATCAAAGACCCCACATCAGCTGTGGCGGTTTTGTTAATAATGCTGTAACCGCAGGTGATAACGGTATTCTGCCGCTTAAACCCCCACATAATCTGCATGGAGATATTCGCATCGGGAAATAAACTGTACAGCAAAAAACGATTGCCGGTGTAGATTTCATCCTGGTTTCTCAAGTCAAGCACCACCACCTCGCCTTCCATACGACTGTTATCAAGGAGCATTTGACGAAACGGTTTGTCCTGTTCAAAGTACCGGACGGTGCGTTCCTTGATATCGGAAAGCTCAAGAATCTCCCGATCCGTCTTACTCCGGCAGTAATCGATCATATCCATCATCAACGCATAATTGCTGATGCGGTAATCCTTGTAACGGCCAAGGCCTGTGCGCGGATCCATAATAAATGACAACAGCACCCAGCCTTGGGGATTTAAAATTTCCTCTTTGGTAAACCGGGCCGCATCTGCTTTATCAACGGCCCGGACCAGCTCATCAAGATGCGCGTTTTTAAAATATTCCAAGCCGCCATAATAGTCGTAAATCACCCGGGCGGCACTTGGGGCCGAAGGCTCACTGCACCCTTCAAAGCTACCGAAGGCCCTTCGTTCCTGTTCACTGGAGTGGTGATCAAACCAGATCCCGCAATCGGGAACGAAAGGAATGTTTGCCAGAATGTCGTCACAGGTTATTTCAATTTTGCCATCCTGGATATCCTTGGGGTGGACGAATTTTATGTCATCAATAATTCCCTTTTCTTTGAGAATGGCTGCACAGCCAAGGCCATCAAAGTCGGATCGGGTAACCAATCGCATGATCGTCTCCTTTTGATGCAAATATTTATAAGATAAGGATATTATTACATTACCATAAAACCCTAACAAACCCCAAATAGTTTTAATATTCAGATGTTACAAGAAAAAAAAACTATCCCAATTCCCTTCCGATACCATGATACTCAAACCCGGCTTCATTGATTTCATCAGGATCATACTGGTTTCTGCCGTCAAAAATCACCCGTTCTTTCATCAAGGCGGCCATCTTTTTAAAATCCGGCTGCCTGAAGGCCTTCCACTCGGTAACCAGAATGCAGGCATCCGTACCATCCAGGGCCGAATACTGATCCTGGGCGAAATTGATCTTTTCCTGTTCCTGTGGCGGAATCTCCTTTTTAGCCTGGTCCATGGCTACGGGGTCATAGACATTTACCCGGGCACCTGCATCCAAAAGGGTTGTAATCAATACCCGGGAAGAGGCTTCGCGCATATCATCGGTACCGGGCTTAAATGACAACCCCCAGATACCGAATGTCCGCCCGGTCAGATCCTTCCCGAATCTATGGATCACCTTGCCGCCGAGCACCTGTTTTTGAAGATTGTTCCTCTCTTCCACCGCCTCCAGAAGCGTGGGCGTAAAATCGGCATCCCGACCGGTTTTCACAAGGGCCTTGACATCCTTGGGAAAACACGACCCGCCGTATCCGCAGCCCGGGTAAATAAATGAATACCCGATGCGGGAATCCGAACCAATCCCCTTGCGCACATTCTCCACATCCACACCAAGCCGTTCGCACAAATTAGAGATCTCATTCATGAATGAAATCTTTGTGGCCAGCATGGAGTTGGCCGCATATTTCGTCATCTCGGCATCCTTGACGTTCATAAACAAGATTTTATCCCGATTCCTTGAAAACGGCGCATACAGTCTGCGCATCAACTTTGCCGCCCTGTCGGAATCTGCACCAACAATAATTCGGTCCGGTTTAAGAAAATCATTCACCGCAGCCCCTTCTTTAAGGAACTCGGGATTTGACACCACGTCGAACTCAATATTCTCACCCCGGGCCTCAAGTTCCCTGCGAACCTGGGCCCTGACCTTGTCCGCCGTTCCCACGGGCACCGTGGATTTATCCACAATCACGGCGTAATCCTCGATTACCGAACCAATCTGCCGGGCCACTTCCAGCACATACTTCAAGTCAGCCGACCCGTCCTCTCCGGGCGGAGTCCCTACGGCAATAAAAAACACATTGCAATCCTTTGCAGCCTGGGACAACCGGGTGGTGAAATCAAGGGTCCCCTCCTGATAATTATTCAGGACGATGGACTCAAGACCCGGTTCATAAATGGGGAGAATGCCTTTTTTCAGGTTCTCTATTTTTTCCCGGTCAATGTCCACACAAGTGACATGACTGCCCATTTCAGAAAAACATGCGCCCGTGACAAGACCTACATATCCGGTACCGATAATCGTTAATTTCATTATTCGTGCTACCTTTCGTTTGTTGCAAAGTCGGACCCAGACGTTTTAGGCCCTGTATGAATTGGATGTAAATTTTTATATGAAAGTCTGTGCAACCTATACAGATCTTTCAATCTTCGTTGTGGGCCGAAGCCCGGCAGACGATATGCCAGGTCGGCCCGTGGCCGTTTTATATGAAAGAGTTCAATAAGCTATTGCGTTCTTTCGACTTTTGTTGTGGGCCGAAGCCTGGCAGATGATATGTCTGGCTCGGCCCATGGCCGTTATAAGAAAATATAACTAAACTCTTAAATGACTATCATTCTGGGTTGTATGTTGGACCTGGGAATCAATGAAGCAGGTCGGCCCATGGTCGTTGGTTGAATTGTGCCGGACAACGAACCCGAACCTTGTGCAATGATAATTAATCCTTAATCGGATGTCAATCCAGGTCATGTGATGATTGACCAACTATAGCTATGGTTCCCGTTTCTGAAAATTTCATTACCCCTTCACAAATTGCTTGTCAACTCAATTTCTTTTTGGTAGGGGAAAATTAGACGAGGGTTTTCGGCAGTATTTTGAAAACCACGACTATTATGATAATCTATTCCAACCTGTTTTTTTCAAAATTAAGTAAAACCAAAACTTTTAAAAACTGGGGGTAATGTATGGGAAAGAAAATTGGCGTATTATTGGCAGGATGTGGCGTATATGACGGTTCTGAAATTCATGAAGCCGTATTGACAATGCTGTACCTGGATCAGGCCGGTGCTGAGATTATCTGCATGGCACCGAACATGGATCAATTTCACGTCATTGACCATTTATCCGGTACGGAAACGTCGGAAACAAGAAACGTCCTTGTGGAATCCGCCCGAATTGCCAGAGGAGAGATTAAGGATTTAAAAGATGTTCAAGCCGGAGATATGGATGCCCTCATCATCCCGGGTGGATTTGGTGCCGCCAAGAATTTAAGTGATTTTGCAATTAACAATGTCGAAGCCAAAGTTCACCCGGAGGTCCAGAGAATCATCACCGACGTGGTCAACAGCGACAAGCCCGTTGGCGCCCTTTGCATTGCACCGGCCACATTAACCAAGGCACTTGCCGACAAACAGCCCGAAGTCACCATTGGCACCGACCAGGGCACCGCAGACGCAATCGAGCAGATGGGCGGCAAGCACGTCTCATGCGCTGTTGATCAGATCCATATCGACAAGGGTAAAAAAATTGTGACCACACCGGCATACATGCTTGGACCCAATATTAAAGATGTAGCAAAGGGCATCGAAAAATTAGTCACTGAAGTGATGGCCATGGCATAATCCAACCCTGACACAATCCCAATTGCCGGCGAAGTAAAAATCTTCGCCGGCGAGTCATCCGAATTGACATGGGTCCAGGCCGGTTGTATCTTAACTTGTATTATGAATGCACACAAAAAAATACAGTTAAAAGACTACCGCCCTTTTGAATTCATTGTCGACCATGTTGATTTAATCTTTGACATACAGGATGACCACACCCAGGTGACATCCAAATTTAAAATGAGAAAAGATCCTGCCTGGGCGGATGAAACAACGCCTTTGGTACTCAACAAGGGAAAGTTTGACATTGTCTCCGTGGTTGCCGGCGACATGGTGCTTTTGCCCGGTGAATACAAAAGTGATGATGAAACCTTTACCCTCGTTGCCACCCCGGATGTATTTGAACTTGAAATCACAAATACTCTCAAGCCCGATGACAATACAGCGTTAGAAGGCTTATACCGTTCGGGCAATATTTTATGCACCCAGTGCGAGGCCCAGGGTTTTCGCAATATCACCCCCTACCCGGACCGCCCCGATGTGATGGCGACCTTTTCCTGCACGATCGTGGCGGATAAAACCCATTATCCGGTCCTGTTATCCAACGGCAACCCCGTCAAATCAGGTGATCTTGACAACAACCGCCACTTTGCCGTCTGGGAAGATCCCTTTAAAAAACCCTGCTATCTGTTTGCCCTTGTGGCAGGCGACCTTGCCGTGTTGGAAGATCAATTCACAACCGCATCCGGCAGGGATGTGGACCTTAAAATTTATTCTGAACGAGAGAATATCAATCTTTGCGGCCATGCCATGACCTCCCTGAAACAGTCCATGGCCTGGGATGAAGGGCGGTTTGGCCGGGAATATGACCTGGACCTCTACCAGATTGTGGCCATCAACGACTTCAATGCCGGTGCCATGGAGAACAAGGGGCTGAACATATTTAACGCAAAATATGTGCTGGCAGATCCCCAAACCGCCACAGACGATGATTTCATGGGCATCCAGGGCGTTATTGCCCACGAATATTTTCACAACTGGACCGGCAACCGGATCACCCTGAAAAACTGGTTCCAGCTCAGCCTCAAAGAAGGCCTCACCGTTTTCCGGGACCAGGAATTTTCCTCGGACATGAACTCACGGCCGGTGAAGCGCATCAGCGACGTAAAAAATCTGATGGCCGCCCAGTTTCCCGAAGACGGCGGCCCAATGACCCATCCGGTAAGGCCCGACTCATACATCAAGATGGATAACTTCTACACCATGACCGTGTATGAAAAAGGTGCCGAAGTGATCCGCATGATCTACCAGCTTTTGGGGCAGGAGCTGTTCCGAAAGGGCATGGATCTCTATTTTGAAAAATTTGACGGCATGGCCGTCACACTTGAGGATTTTGTCGGTGTCATGGCCGAGGTGTCCGGCCGTAACCTGGACCAGTTTTTCCTGTGGTACACCCAATCGGGTACACCGGCCGTATCCATGGCCCGCCACTATGATGAAAAAGCCAAGACGCTGAATTTAACCTTTACCCAGACCACGACACCGGACCGGAATCAATCCGAGAAAAAACCGTTTCACATCCCCGTTAAAATATCGTTGATTAACCAGGCCGGAGAAACCGTTAAGCAGGAGATGTTGTATGAGCTGACCCAGGAAACCGACACCGTTGAATTTGACAATGTAACCGCCGACGTCTACCCGTCCGTATTCAGGGAATTTACGGCACCGATCCGTCTGACCACGGACTTCTCAGATCAGGACCTTGTCTTTCTCATGGCCCGGGATACCGATCCATTTAACCAGTGGCGCGCCGCCCAGACCCTGTTCATCGATGAGATAAAAAATCTGGTGACAGCCATTCAGACCCAAAGCCCCATGGCCCTATCGGAGGGGTTGATCGAGGCCTTTTCCCTGGCCCTGAAAGACCGGGAAAAAGACAGGGCCTTTCTATCCAAGGCCCTGGCCCTGCCCCAGGAAACAGAGATCAAAGACCATTTTGAGACCATAGATGTTGAGGCCATTCACCAGGCAAGAACCTTTTTGGAACAAACCCTGGCCGAGAAACTGGCATCAGAATTTACAACAGTATATGAGATCTGCAGTGCCGCAGATCCCAATGATCTATCCGGTGAGGCCATGGCGGACAGAAGCCTTAAAAATTTATCTCTTTCCTACCTTGGCAGCCTGACCACCGGCAAAGAGATCCAGACCCTTGTGCAAAAGCAGTTTGAAACGGCCGGCAACATGACCGATGAATTTGCCGCCTTTAAAATCCTGAGCCACATGAATCCTGAGATGCGTGACATGGCACGCCGGGCCTTTTATGACAAATGGCAATCCCGCACCCTTGTGGTCGACAAATGGTTTTCCGTCCAGGCCCAGTCTACGCTTGGAGACACCTTGGATCAGGTAAAAACCTTAACCGGCCACAAAGATTTTACCATGACCAATCCCAACAAGGTCCGGGCGCTCATATTTGCCTTTGCCATGACCAACCCCATGCATTTCCACAGGGCCGACGGCCAAGGGTATGAATTTGTGGCTGAACGGATTCTGGCCCTGGATAAACTCAACCACCAGACTGCCGCGCGGCTTTGCGCATGTTTCAATTTTTGGAAACGCTATGATGAGAACAGGCAGGGTCTAATGAAAAAACAGCTGGAAACCATGGCCGGACAAAAGGATCTATCCAGGAATTTATATGAAATCGTATCCCGTGCGCTGGAATAGTGCCCATCCAGAAATAGCCTTTTTGCCAATTTCTTCGTTGGATGAAAATTTTAATCCTCGGAATATTATGTATATGCCTGTGGTTAAAATTTTCATCCGCCTTGCACTTGAACAAAAATTCTTATTTCTGGACGGACACTATAACAGCCGGGACCGTCCAAAAACGAATTACTCCGCAGTGTAGCTGCGGGGCTTTACGTTAGGCATAATACTTTTTGTACCAATCCACAAAATTCTGAACACCCTGTTTTACCGACATGGCAGGCTTAAATCCGGTGTCGGCTATCAAATCATCCACATCCGCCCATGTGGCCGGCACATCGCCCGCCTGCATGGGCAGATAGTCAATCTCTGCCTTTTTGCCCAGGGCATCTTCAATGGCACGGACAAAATCCATCAGCGCCACAGGTTGATTATTACCAATATTATAAATTCGGTAGGGCACACAAGATCTTGACGGAACGGGATTTTTACCGCTCCACTCCGGATCAGGCGCAGGAATGTTGTTCATCACCCGGACCACCCCTTCCACAATATCGTCAATATAGGTAAAATCCCGTTGCATCTCACCATTGTTAAACACCTTGATGGGCTCACCGGCCAACATGGCTTTGGTAAAAAGAAACAATGCCATGTCAGGCCTGCCCCAGGGACCATACACCGTAAAAAAGCGCAGGCCTGTTGTCGGCAGATTATACAGATAGCTGTAAGTATGGGCCATGAGTTCATTGGCTTTTTTAGACGCCGCATACAAACTGACCGGATGATCCACATTATGGCGGACCGAGAACGGCATATGGGTATTGAGCCCATATACCGAACTTGAAGATGCAAATACAAGATGCTTGACCCCGCCATGGCGGCAGCCTTCAAGAATATTACCAAACCCCACCAGATTGGAATCCACATAGGAGGCCGGATTTTCAATACTGTACCGCACCCCGGCCTGGGCCGCCAGATTCACCACGCAGTCAAAGGCATTGTCCTCAAACAACTTGGCCATGCTGGGGCGGTCCGCAAGATCCAGGCGGACAAATTTAAACGCCGGATATTCGGACAACCGTGCCAGCCGGTCTTTTTTCAGGTTCACATCATAATAGTCATTGAGATTATCAAGCCCCCAGACATGATGACCGTCACCCAACAGCCGCAAGGAGAGTGCAGCCCCGATAAATCCGGCTGCACCGGTAATCAATATATTCATGTTCAATCCTTTAAATTAGACATATGACCTCAAAAGGTTGTACCATGATAAGGCATTCATGACAAATATCGGCAGCCGATTCAAACACAATTTAAACCCAACAAAACCCAAATCGCCTGGTTTCCCCTGCCCGGGAAAAATATAATTAGAGGAACCATGAGGTACCGAACAAAGAGAAACCGATTTATTTTGCCGTCCATATCTCTTATAATGAAAGCATATCACAGGATATAATATCGTATTTGCTCTGCTTTTTCTTTTTTTCCTGCTGGGGCAAAGACCGGCCGTCTTAGCCCACTGAATCAAATTCATAAGACAATCGTCTTTGAACGGACGTCAAAAGCCACCCGTGCCGGGCAAAGACCTGAAAGGAGAAGATATGAAATTTACAAAAATCCTTAATCCCGTAGATGGTTCCGAACATTCCAGACGTTCCACCCAGTATTCCATTGATTTGGCAAAGCAGTTTAATTCAAAAATCATTTTACTCCACTGTCACGACAAGTTCCCCGTTGTTCTGGCCGAACCCCATTTTCAAAATGCCATCAATATAATTTTGAAAAATTCCGAGGAGCTGATCAAACCCTTTGAAGATGCATTGGAAGAAAGTGGGGTTGAATATGAAATCCGGATTCTTGAAGGCTCTCCGGGCATGAATATCGACACCCTCGTAAATATAGAAAAAATTGATTTGATTGTCATGGGGTCCAGGGGCGTCAGCGATCTTGCCGGACTTTTCCTTGGGTCTGTGGCGCATCAGGTGTTGCATAAAGTACAATGCCCTGTATTTATAATAAAATAGTATTTGAACGAAAAGTCACCCACCTGCGGCGTTGCAAAAAAATTTGCAATCCTCACAACCATTAGGTTGCTCCGGTTACAAATTTTTCTGCGCCTTGCATCTGGGCAACTTTTCGTCCAAACACGAGGTTTCATTCAGACACGAAATTAAGCTTATAGCTGAAGGTGGTGGACTCACATCCCATGCTTTTTTTTCAGCCCCCGGAACTGGTCATAGGACAATCCTAAATCTGCTGCGGCCTGTTTCTGGTTAAACCGGGCCGCAGTCAACGCGTGGGATAAGCGGAAGCGTTCCAGGGCAAGTACGGCCTCTTTCAACGGCAGCCCGGCTATTTGCGCCAGGGCAACTTCAGTATCCCCAACGGCCGCTTTGTCCAATGTACCAGAATCTGTCCGGGTTTCAGAGTGTCTATCCGAAGATGTCCCGGATTCGGGCAGGGGATGGTAGGGCGACACAAATGGTGAAAAATCAATCCGGGTGACAACCGGACCATTTGCTTTATAGACAGCGCGTTCCACCACGTTTTTTAATTCCCGGACATTCCCCGGCCACAGATGGGATTCAAGCTCCTGAACCGATTTTTTCCCAAATTCCGGCACCTGGTCAAACCCCAGTTCAAAGGCCATGCGTCCGGCAAAATGATTGGCAAGGAGCATGACATCCCCTTTACGAACGCGCAGCGGGGGGACATAAATCACCTCAAAGGAGAGACGGTCCAGAAGGTCCTGTTTAAACCGGCCATCCTGGGCCATCCGGGCCAGATCCACATTGGCCGCCCCCACAATGCGGACATCGGTGTGGACAGGATTCACCGCCCCCACCCGTTCAAACCGGCCGTACTCCACCACCCGGAGAATCTTTTCCTGGACTTCCATGGGAATATTTCCTATCTCATCCAAAAACAAGGTGCCGCCGTCGGCCTGTTCAAACCGCCCGATCCGACGGGTACCCGCCCCGGTAAACGCCCCTTTTTCATAACCAAACAGTTCGGATTCGATCAATGTGGGGGATAATGCCGCGCAATTCAGCGTAACAAAAGGTTTTTGCCACCGCCGGGATAGAAAATGCAGCCGGGCCGAGGCCAACTCCTTGCCCGTGCCGCGCTCGCCTAAAATCAGTACGGGCCTGTCAATGGGCGCTACCCGGGAGATCTGCTCCTGAAAATTTAAAAACGCTTCGGACTGGCCCAGTGCCTCGGACATACTCACAGACTCGGTGTTGTTGTCCATGGAATCATTATATGCCAACTTCGCCCCCTCCAAATATGGTGAATTTCATCGTTATTTGGTTAGATATACCATAAAAAAATAATATCACCACTCACTCTTTTTTAGAAGAAAACGATAACACGCTGAAATAATAAGCAATAAAATCTTAATCAATGATGGCACATTTTCTGCTCTATTAACCGTTGAGATCAGGATACTTGGAATGATTTTAATACAAGGAGAATAGACATGGGCATTTTTACACGCTTCAGAGACATTGTATCTTCAAACATCAACGCCATGCTGGACAAGGCCGAAGACCCCGAAAAAATGATCAAGCTCATGATCCGGGAAATGGAAGACACCTTGATTGAGCTTAAATCATCTTGTGCCGGCACCATTGCCAGCCATAAAAAAGTGGAACGTTTGGGACAGGACGCCCGGGAGAAAGAGGCATTCTGGAACGAAAAAGCGGAACTGGCAGTAACCAAAGGCCGCGATGACCTGGCCCGCCAGGCCTTGATGGAAAAACGCAAATTCAGCCAGCGCCTGGACGTGGTGGAAACGGAACTTGTGGATCTTTCAGCCATGGTGGATCAATACAGAAACGACATCACCGAACTTGAAAACAAACTGAAATCCGCCCGGGAAAAACAGCGGTTGCTGGTTCAACGGCATATCCGTGCCCAGCATAAAAAGCGGGCCAGGCAGGAGATCCGCAGGGCCGATTCCTCGGAAGTGGTCAAAAAATTCGAAGAGATGGAAAATCACATCGAACGCATGGAAGCCGAAGCCGACCTGGTGGATTACGGCAGACGATCCAGCCTCGAAACCGCCTTTGACGATCTGGCCGCCGACGAAGAGATTGAAAATGAGCTCAATGCATTGAAATCCTCCCAATCCGAGGCAATTAATGATACAAAATCCTGAGCCTGATTTTGACAACGTCAAAGGAGAGATATGAGCGCCATATTCATTGCAACCATTATTGTCGGCGGATTGATACTTGCCCTGGTCATCCTGGGGATCATCATCATCGCCATTATCCGGGCAGCCAAAACCGGCGGGCTTTCAAAAAATGACAAGGACTTGCGGGCCGAAGAGACCCGAATGATCCAGGACATATACAATGCCCTGCCCAAAATGGAGGAACGGATTGAGGCCCTTGAAACCATACTCATCGAACGCGGACATTCAAAAGGATAAAAAATGAGATACCACAAAAACCGTTATCGCTGTACAGGCGCAGGGTTAGGGGGGCGGACAGGAAATGGGGGCTTTCGTCAAAGGATGAACCGCCTGACCGCCTCCGAAGGGTTTTACCGCTCCAGACGGGGCATCCTCTTCGGGGTTTGCCGGGGCCTGGCGGAACATTTCAACTTCTCGGTATTCTGGACCCGGGTGATTGTTCTGGCCCTGTTTTTATTCACCGGATTCTGGCCGGTGGGCGTCCTCTATTTTGTTGCGGCACTTTTGCTCAATCCCGAACCTGTCATTGCCCTGGAGAATGAAGATGACGAAGAATTTTATAATTCTTATACCCGGTCAAGATCCTCGGCTATCCAGCGTATTAAAAGAAAATTTGACAATATTGACCGCCGGATTCAGCGCATGGAAGATACGGTGACGTCAAAAGAATTTGATTTTAAATAAAAATAGTGTTAGGTCAGGAGCGGAACAATAAAACGCATTGTTCTTTTCCTTTTTTTCGCCTGCCCGGCAACGGGCAGGCGTTTTTTTTTATCGTATCTTAAAAATCCAATCGTTTACCAGGCGAGGTTCCGGATCTCAGCAATCAATCCCTGCTTGCCGGCACCAGGGTCAGGGTCTTTTCTGCATGGGCCCTGATGGCGTTATCTGAGAACCACCAGTACCGGACAGCCCCCGCCATAAAATCGTTCACCAGATCTTTCTGGTGGGGATGAAAGGTCCGGCCTGCCGCCCCGCCCGGCAACACCGCCATGATCTTCTCATCATCCCCCATGTCCGCCACAAACCGCAGGGAGGCACAATGGGTCACGGCATAGGGGGCATCAAAATCGTACCACCCCCGATACAGCGTCTCCCCTGATCCGCCCATGGGCATAGGTCCTGTGCCGAGCACCCCCTTCATCCGCCCCTTGCGGGCAAGGGGATTGACCAACTCAAGGGTATGCAGATCCCCCCAGCGCCATTGGGTTGGGTCATCGCCGAGAACCTGAGCCAACTCGTTCCGGGCGGCATGGGCAGCCCGGACAAAAAGATCCGCCATGGTTTCCGTTGTACCGGCGGTGCGTATATCATCAAAAAAAAGATTGTCACCGGTCACCACAAACTGTAGAAGACGTTCCTGCCAGTAATACCAGGAATTTAAAAAGGTCAAAACCTTTTGGGGGCCCAGATCATCTTCAAACACAGCCCTGGCAAAATGCCGGTAGATAGCTTGAAAAATTAAAGGCCCCGCCTTTTCAGGATCATCTTCAAAATTCCAATCCGCCAGAATTTGTGCCAGATCTTTTGTGTCCGGGTTGGAGAGCAGAATCCCTGCCATGATCGGCGCAATGCGCCGGGCCATCACATTGCCGGTATCCCTTTGGTACTGCCACATATCCAACGGCGCCTGGCCTGCGTTGCCCCCCATGAGTTCCTTTAATCTTGCATAGCGAAATGACGGTGCAAAAAAAGAGGAGTAGTAATAGGGAAAGCCTGAATCCACTGTTTTATTATTGCAGGTGCCGATCCACTTTTTTCCTGGGTTGATCTGTCCGGGCATCTGATCCGGGGCAATCCAGCCCTGCCAGTTATCCGTGCCGTCTTTGACCACATGGGGAAAGGTGCCCCCGCTGCTGCGCACGGGAACCCGGCCGGATGCCTGGTGGCCGATATTGCCGTCACTGTCGGCAAACACCCAGTTAAAACAGGCCACCGTCAAATCCTGCATGGCCCGGGACAGCGCTTGGGCATTTTTAGCCTTCAGAACATCCAATAATCCGATGTTCGGCGTCATGGACTCCACCGCGGCAAATCGGAGCGTGAACACCTTATTGCCGACCAGACCGTTGAGGACCTTAGAGACCACCGGTCCCCGGCGGGTGGTCCGGATATCCAGAGTTTCTGTGCGAAAGCCGCCGGGCGAATTTTTATCTTTAATTTTCAACGGCTCTTTAATATGCCCAAAGGCGATGGAATTGCTCCCTTCCAGATAATGATCCGGATTTTTAGGATCAACGGTTTCAACGTAGAGGTCCACCATGTCGCCATAGTTGTTGGTGGCCGACAAGGCAATGTACTCGGTACGCCCTACCCCCATCCCCGGAATGCCGGGGATCTGCGCCCCAACGGCCCGGATGCCGGGACAGATCAATCCGGCCGGATACCAGACACCCGGCAACACTCTCGGGTCCAGGTGGGGATCGCCGGCCAGCAGCGCAGATCCGGTGGCGGACTTTGCCGGGGCCACGGCCCAGTTGTTACTTCCCACCCGCAACGTTCGGTCCCCGGCATACGCCAAAAGCTCCGGGTCAAAGGGCAAAGCCAACCCAAGGTTCTCCTTGGGCGGCATGGCAATAAAACCCTTGTCACCGGGATCATCCACGTTGATATTCAACGGCAGGAGCATGGCGGTTTTTTCATAACCCAGGGTATCCAGCAGCATCTGGGAAATAATTTCCGTGGACAGATTGGCAGCTGTGGAATATCCCATATAAAACAGCACACCAAGACAATCTTCCACCTGCCATAAATCGGGTTTGATCCCGGCTAAACGAAACTCCAAAGCCAGATCATCCGGACATTTTTTTATAAAGGCATTTATGCCGTCGACATAGTGCTGAAACTCTTTTCTCAAGGCCGGATTCAATATCCGGCCCTGTTTTTTCGCCATGCGGGAAATGCCGATGGTGCGCATGCGGATATCCAGATCCCGGGCCTGGACGCCTGCCAACTCGCAGATGCGCCCTTCATAATACATCCGGGTCATCTGCATCTGGAACAGCCGGTCCTGGGCCATGACAAACCCTTGGGCAAAAAACAGGTCTTCAATATTTTGAGCATGGATATAGGCAATACCCGAATCGTCCCGGGTAACAGCCACAGAAGCTTTTAAACCGATAAGACTTAACCGCCCGTCATCCTGATAATCATTGAGTTGGGGTAAAAAGAAGAAAAGAACCACACAGCAGAACACAAGCAAACCGACAACGACACAGACACGCCGAATCCATTTCATGGCAGCTCCTTGAATGTATGTAAAAGTACATCATAATAGGCACTTGCCACCAGCAATGTCAACAAAGACGAAAATGTTTACAGATCAATCAGATATGTTAAAAGATACAGAGGATCTCCAATGAACTTGAACCTGAATTGCTCAGCAATTTAAACTCTGTGCTCTCTGTGTCCTCTGTGGTTTTAAAAAAAGCGGGCAAAGCCGCAAAATATAAACCAGGAGGTTTGATAAAAAACATTCAATCCCTCCGGGATTTCATTTTTTAAACCACCGAGGACACAGAGGTTAGGCTGTCGCCGAACTACACAGAGAATGGCACCCGGCAAGGTTTATACACCCAAGTTACATGCGAGTCCCCTGACAATACTTACAGCCACCCCAGAAGCCCCGCCCCCTCCCGGGCAAGCCCCCAGGCAAAGCAGCACAAAAGAAGACCCAGCACCCGCATGGTCCAGACATAGGCAGCGCCGGTTAAAAAGCTGCGGGTCCGGGCCACCACAACAGCCAAAGCAAGTTTAGATCCCACAAGCAGCAGATAAAAGCCGGCCACAAATCCCGCCGCGCCGCCAGGATGAATCTGCCAGGCCTTTGACGCCACAGGGGCGCCAACGGTAATCCAGAACAGGTAAGGATGGGGGCTTAAAATATTGACCAGTACCCCCTTCATCAGGGATGAGGAAATACGCCCGGTGGACCCGGGCATCTGCCCGGCAGTTCGAATACATGACATTCCCATTTTCAAAACGATAACCGCCCCGACAAGGGATATAACACCCAGTACAGGGTCGGATCCGGACAGCCGGGAAACCAAAAGAAAAGAGACGATCAACACCGGAAGATCTGAAATGAGCGGCGCCAGGGCCACACGGATGCCGGCACCTATACCCAGACGAACGGTTTCACTGATCACAAGGGCCAGCAAAGGTCCCGGCGACAAACCGGCGGACAATCCCAACACCATCCCCATGAACAAATATTTTTCCATATGCCGCCTCTATTTATCCCTGCCCGAAAAAACCAGGCAATTAATATATCAGCCGGCTTTTATCTTTTCCATCACAAAGAAACGACAGGGCTGAAAATCATGCCTTGCAATCATCTGCGCTATGGTTTAATTTTTGCCCATTAATTTGGTAATGACGATTAGCTGCGCGGCCTGGTGCCGCTTTTTTAAAAACCTGGGACATAATATGAACACCGACCAGCAAATCATACCCCTGTCCGCTTTCAAACGTATTGTGGTCAAAGTGGGTTCAGGGGTGCTGACCCGGAAGAACAGCCTCAATCTTGACGTCATCAACAGCATTGCAAGGCAGATCTGCGTACTCCATGACCGGGGTATAGAAGTCATCCTTGTCTCTTCCGGGGCCATGGCTGCGGGCGTTAAAAAAATCGGTCTGAAGAAAAGGCCGTCGGAGACCCCCAAACGACAAGCCGTTTCAGCCATCGGCCAGGCAGACCTGATCCGGGAATGGGAAAAGGCCGTGGAGCACTGCGGCCGGAAAGTAGCCCAGATCCTTCTGACCCGGGGCGACCTGTGCGACCGGGTCCGGTATCTGAATGCCAGAAACACCCTGAATACCCTCCTGGAATGGAAGGTGCTGCCCATTGTGAATGAAAATGACACGGTGGCGGTAAAATCCCTGCAATTCGGAGACAATGACAATCTCGGTGCCATGATCACCCTGCTGCTTGGCGCCGACTTGATGATCAATCTCACCGATATCGGGGGCCTATATAATAAAGATCCCCGGTGCCATGACGATGCCCAGCTTCTCAGGCAAGTGACCTCAATGGGCAGTGACATTGAAGCCATGGCAGGAGAGATCGCCGGGCCTTTGGGTACGGGGGGCATGGGAACCAAAATAAGTGCGGCTAAAAAACTGACCTCGGCCGGGATTCCCATGATCATTGCCTGCGGTCTGGAACAGGATATTCTGGTTAAAATCATCGACAACAATTATACCGGCACCTATTTTGTTCCCAATGAGCAAAAGGCCTCATCCAGGAAAAACTGGATCGGCCTGACTCTCCAGGCCAAGGGCAGAATCACCATAGACAAAGGTGCCCAGAAAGCGGTTGTGGAGCAGGGCAAAAGCCTTTTGCCGTCGGGCATTACCCGGGTGGAAGATTATTTTGAAGTCGGTGATCCCGTGGAGTTCATCACAGAGGACAAGGTGGTCCTGGGCATGGGCCTTGTCAATTACAACGCCTCGGATATATTAAGAATAATGGGATGCAAAACCAGTCAGATTAAGAAACGCCTGGGTTACAGATCCTATGACGAGGTGATCCACAGAGATAATCTAATGATCACCGCATACCCGGACGACGCCCGGTCGTAATATTTGAACGAAAAGTCACCCACCTGCGGCGTTGCAGAATAATTTGCCAAATTATAAGATCGGGCCTCACAACCATGAGGTTGCTCCGGTTCCAAATTATTCTGCGCCTTGCATCTGGGCAACTTTTCGCCCAAACATGGCGCTTTGACTCAGGCCCTAATTTTCGGGATAAATTTATAAGGAGAATTATTCGATGTCTTTGGAAAATCAGATCATTGAGATAGCCAAACAGGCCAGAGCGGCAGCCCGGATTATGGCGGCTCTGCCTTCGGAACAAAAAAACAGGGCTCTTTTTGCCATTGCCCGGCAGCTGGAAAAAGATAAAGACGCCATCCAGGCCGAAAACGCAAAGGATGTGGCCGCAGCCCGGGAAAACGGCTTATCCGATGCCATGATCGACCGGCTGACCATTACGGATAAGGTCTTGAACGGCATGGTTGAAGGCCTGGAATATGTGGCCGGCCTGGAAGATCCCGTGGGCACCCTGTCCGATTCCTCCATCCGGCCCAACGGCATTGAAATGGCCAGAATGCGCATCCCTTTGGGGGTCATCGGCATTATCTATGAATCCAGGCCCAATGTCACCGTGGATGCAGCAGGCCTGTGTCTCAAAGCCGGTAACGCCGTGATCCTGCGGGGCGGTTCCGAAGCCATTTACTCCAACAAGGCCCTGGCAAGTGCCATAGAAAAAGGCATTTCCTCAGAAGGCCTGCCGGCCGGTGCAGTCCAGGTGATCCCCACCTCTGACCGGGCCGCCGTGGATATCATGCTCAAGCAGGAAGAGTATGTCGACCTGATAATCCCCCGGGGCGGCGAAGGACTGATCCGCCACGTGGTGGCGGCCTCCAGCATCCCCGTACTCAAACATTACAAAGGGGTGTGCCACGCCTATGTGGATGACCAGGCAGACCTGGAGATGGGCGCGAGGATTGTAGTCAATGCCAAGGCCCAGCGGCCCGGCGTATGCAATGCCCTGGAAACCCTGCTGGTCCACGAAGGTGTGGCCCAACAATTTCTGCCCATGGCCGATAAAGCCCTGTCCCAGGCCGGTGTCACCCTGAAAGGCTGCCCAAAAACCTGTGAGATACTGCCCGATGCCGACCCGGCCACCGAAGAAGACTGGCCCATGGAGTATCTGAATCTGACCCTGGCTGTCAAAGTGGTCAAGGACATGGATGAGGCCATGGCCCACATCGCGGCCTACGGTTCCAACCACACCGAAGCGATAGTTACAACGGACCTGAACCGTTCCCGGCGCTTTATCCGGGAAGTGGACGCGTCTCTTGTCATTGTCAATGCATCCACCCGGTTCAATGACGGCGGCGAACTGGGTTTAGGCGCAGAGATCGGTATCTCCACCTCCAAGCTGCATGCTTACGGCCCCATGGGCATAAAAGAGCTGACCACCACAAAATTTGTGGCCTGGGGAGATGGACAGATCAGATCCTGATCCGGGCTGTTAATTGATTTAAGGCCCATGGCCGTTATTCCGACCCTGGGCCCAACGGCATCGAAAAACATCTTTGCCTTCTTCGTGTGGTTTCGCCCATAGGTTCGGTCGTCGCCCAACCCACATCGCATAGCAGGCAAAGATAATCAAAATGCATTAGTTCCCCATATTTTTTCCTATGGTCTTTTTTTTAAGTTACATTATAGATATGATGCGTGTTGAGTATTTTTTTCGAACCTTAACCATATTGGGATATAGCCATGACATCTGAAACATTTAAACACAAATTGAAGCGCCGGCTGTTGATCCTGGGCGGCATTTTAATTTTTTTGCTTCTCCTGGCGGGCGTGATCAGCGTAATGGCTGTTGACGGACTGGTAGACATCTGGTGGTTTGATTCAATGGGCTACCTGTTTTACTACTGGCAGCGGCTGTCTTACCGGTACATCGTATTCTTCGGCGTCACCATTTTTTTCTTTTTGATCTTTTTCTTAAATTTCCAGATTGCCGCACGGGTCTTGCGGAAACGGCTTCCGGATATGCGAAAAAAAGCCAACAGAAAATCGGCCAGAATCCTGAAGCATTTTCAGTCCGGGTCTCTGTTTTTTTATACCCCTTTATCTCTGGCATTAAGCCTTCCCCTGGCCATCCCCATCTATCATCACTGGGAAAAATTCCTTTTCTATGTTTTTGGGTCGGACATGGGGATAAAAGATCCGTTTTTTTCCACGGACGTCTCATTTTATCTGTTCGCGCTTCCCATCTATTCACTGCTGCAGCGGCCGCTGGTGGTGGCGGTGACGATACTGCTGTTCGCCCTGCTTATTTTATATATTATAAAAAACCGGATACTGACCAAACGGCTGTTTGACTTTTCAAGCGTGGCCAAATGGCATTTAAGCCTGCTCTTACTGATCATCTTCGGCCTTGAAATCCTGGATTTTATTATACAGCGATATGCCCTGGCCTACGATGCCGGACACCAGCCCCTGTTCTTTGGTCCCGGATATGTTCAAATGCGGGTCATTTTACCCCTGATATGGCTCTCTTTATTGTGCATCGCGGGGGCCATTGTTTCGCTTGTGACCGTACTTAAATTTAAAAAAGGGCATAAGGTATTTGTCGGCACCCTGGCCTGTCTCGCGTTGGCCCTGGTTTTGCGCTATACGGATTATCTGCCCGAATTTATCCAAACCTATTGGGTAAAGCCCAGCGAAGTCGTCAGGGAAAGCCCCTATATTCAAAAAAATATTACATCCACGCTGGACGCGTTCAACCTGTCCAACGTTGAAACCCGAAACTTTGAGCATCAACGTTTTCCGATCAACACAAGCGTCGGGCAGGTGCAAAATGTCCTGCGCAACATACCGGTGTGGGATGCAGACACACTGAAAACCGTTTACGAACAGCTGCAGGAGTTGCGGACTTACTATACTTTTCCCCAGGTCAGCGTGGGCAGGTATACGGTTTCAGACCAGTATCAGCAGGTCTTTATGTCCATGCGGGAACTGAGCTATGACCAGTTGCCCGGGGCCACCCAAAACTGGATCAACGATCATCTGCTCTATACCCATGGATATGGGGCCGTCATGTCATCGGCAAGCCAGGAGGGCGGAGATTCCATGAACTGGTATCTGCATAATATCCCGCCGAAATCAGACTACGGTCTTAATCTGAAAGAACCCAGAATCTATTACGGTCTGAACCCCTACCCCTATGCCCTTGCACCCAATGCGGTGGGTGAGCTGGATTACCCCAAAGGAAAGAGCAATGCCAAAACCGATTACCAGGGAACAGGCGGGGTGCCCATCTCCTCTCTGGCACGAAAATTTCTATTTGCTTATTACCTCAAAGACAAAAACATATTCTTATCCACAAAAGTTAATGATAAAACCAAAGTGCTGTTCCGGCGGCAAATTGAGGAACGTATCCAGACCATAGCGCCGTTTCTTCTGTTAGACCAGAACCCGTATGCCGTTTATACCCCCGAAGGGCTGTTCTGGATCGTAGACGCCTATACCCACTCGGATCACTATCCGGCAGCGCCAACGGTTATGCTTAACGGCCTAGAGATGAATTACATCAGAAACAGTGTAAAAATTGTTGTGGATGCCTATAACGGCAGTGTAAATTTCTATATATACGACACCAAAGATCCCATTATCAGAGCCTATGATAAAATTTATCCGGGCCTTTTCAAGTCCCGGGACGAAATGCCCGCTAACTTGAAATCCCATGTACGGTACCCCAAAGATCTGTTTGACATCCAGATGCAGATCTATGCCAAGTACCATCAAACAGACCCCCAGGTATTTTTCCAGCAGGAAGACTTGTGGACCTTTGCCGAACCCCAGGGGCCAAACGAAGATTACATTGTTCCCAACAAACCCTATTACTTGACCCTCGACCTCATCAAGCCCGGAAAACTGGATTTTATGCTGCTTTTACCCATGTTCCCCAAGGGCAAAGACAACCTGCGCTCCATGGCCGTGGCAGGCTGTGATGGTGAAAATTATGGCAAAATAATTATTTATGATTTCCCCAAAGGCGAACTGGTGTTTGGCCCGGCCCAGATCAATGCAATGATCAACCAGGATCCGGCCATCGCCCGGGAGTTTACCCTGTGGGACCAGGCAGGGTCATCCGTGGTCAAAGGAACCATGACGATCCTCCTGGTGGAAAACAGCGTATTTTTTATCCAGCCTGTGTACCTGAAGGCAACCTCCAGGGTTAAAATCCCGGAGCTGCAACGCATCATCATGAGCGAAGGCCGGGTTGCGGTTATGAAAACATCCCTGGAAGAAGCCTATATGGAGATCCAGCAGCGGGTCCAAAAAGATATCAGAAAAAGGCAAGGCGGCCCATTGCCCAGGCAATTGCCGGCACCCGAGGAACAAGTCCCTGAAGTCTCTGTGCCGGCCCCACCGGAACATCATGACCCGCTTCCTTCACAGGAGCCGGACACAACACCCTCCATTTCCGGAGTACCGGAATAGAAACCAAAGATTGCCCCATCGCCCTGCTGCCCCAAATATAACCATTGGCAGCAGGGCCTCCACTCCCTCCCCAAAAAGTACATCCTATCTATTAATGGCCGTTAGATACACCCATTAATTTATCTGATACCGGATAGGATTCAATAATCTAAACGATAATTATAACGATCCCACATCTCAAAATATGTGAAATCTGGTCTTGAATCGTTAAAGATAATTATTGATTGTCCAAATGCTTTATAGGATAATCTATGTATTTAATTTGTCATATTCTTTCTAAATAATAACTCTTTAAAATCCAAAACATAGGAATTTACCCGAACATAAAGGGCTACGCCGATGCCCTTCAAGTTCAGCCCGATCATAACTGTGAAAAAACAGATAAGACTCAGTTGCAGCAACAAAGATTCAACACGCTACCAGCCGCCCAAAATAAAAGCCCCTAACTATAGGACAAAATCATTAGGGTGCGGCTCTTTTGAAACATATGAAAGCCATGGTCATTAAAGGTGTTCAGGGTTGTTAGTCTTATTTTTATGCTGCTTTCCAGCAAGATAATTCATTTGTCAGTGACTATCTGATGTAAATTGCAAAAATTTCCTGGACAGCGAGTCATAATTCCGTTATGAAAGAATAGCGGGAGGTAGATGACATGCAAATCAAGCAACAAACCTTTTGTGGTCGAAAGTTTACCGGTAAAGAAATCGCATTAATCCAGGAAGTCGTTGCTACCTGTGGAGGCCTTAGCCGACGAGAACTGGCACATACCGTATGCGAACTTCTGGAATGGAAACGCCCTAATGATCGGCTAAAAGTCCGGGAATGTAGTGATTTTTTGGAGCTTTTAGAGGCCAAGGGAGCTCTAACCCTTCCTGAAAAGAAACAACAAACAAAGATCGTTTTTCACAAGAGTATTCCCCAAACACCCTGTAAGCAACCCCACAGCACTTTGCGTGGCAGAGTAGAAGAATTTACACCTCTTGAGATACAGCGGGTTCAGAATCGAGAGCAGAGGGATCTGTTTAAGGAACTCATCGGTCGCCATCATTACCTGGGATATGCAATGCCTTTTGGCGCCAGATTGCAGTATCTGATTTATGTAAACCGTCCCCATCGAGAAATTGTGGGGTGCATCCAGTTCTCAAGCCCTGCCTGGCGGATGCGTGCTCGCGATGAATGGATCGGTTGGACAGATGAAAGGCGTAAGGTCGCTCTACAAAAGGTGGTGAACAACAGCCGTTTTCTGATCCTTGCTCCCATCCAAAATTTAGCGAGCATGATACTGTCATGTAGTCTCCGGGAACTCAGAGATGATTGGGAACAGCAGTATGGTCTTAAACCCATGCTGGTAGAGACATTGGTGGATCGACAACAATTCCACGGTGGCTGTTATCGGGCATCGACCTGGATTGAGTTGGGGAAAACCACTGGTCGTGGGCGCATGGACCGATTCGGCAAACGTCATGGCGCTGATGTAAAAACCATATTAGTATATCCACTGGAAAAAGATGCTGTTCACCAACTCAGGGAGGGGATATGAATCCAGCGGTTTCCCTTTCTGCTGTGGAGCATTTACCTTCCCCCGTCATTGATCCGGGGCAAAAATGCTATGATGATATTGTCAATTTTCTTAATTCCAAGGAGAATCATTCAGTGAAACTCAGTGATTTGGAACAAGCACTTGAAAAACGAGGACGTGAGCTGATGCGCATCCTGCTTCAGGAACATTTAGACAAGCTCGGTCCCAGTCATTGTGAAGAGCCGGTCTGTGGAGCCGATGGCATTGTTCGACCGAAAGTGAGGCCACAGGATCGAAAAATCGAAACCGTATTTGGAACGGTATCGGAAAGTCGTGCCGGATATGGAAACAAGGGCGTGGCAAGTTTGCACCCGTTGGATGCCCGATTGAATCTTCCCCCAGAACTTTATTCCCTCGAACTTCGTCGCCGTGTGGCTGAAAACGCTTCAAAGAGTTCTTTTGACGAGACTGTCGAAACGATCAAGAAAACCACTGGAGCCGATATTCCCAAACGTCAGGTAGAAGAGTTAACACAGCGAGCAGCTCGGGATTTTGACGCATTTTATGAAATACGGCAATGCAACCCGGCGGATGAGACAGTTACTGGTCCAATACTGGTAATCACCACCGATGGTAAGGGCGTGGTAATGCATGAGCAGGACCTGCGGGAACAAACCCGGAAAGCTGCCCGGAAACGAAAGCCTCAGATGGAAAGCCGGCTATCCAAAGGGGAAAAGAAAAATGCCAAGCGAATGGCAACCGTTGCCGCTGTATATACTATAGATACGTTTAAACGTACGCCCCAAGACTTGCTTCCGGGGAATGACAAGTCGAATACAAAAACAAGCCCTCACCCGGAACAAAAGCGTGTATGGGCAAGCCTTGAAAAATCAGCCGAGCAGGTCATTGCATCGGCCTTTTCTGAGGCCTCCCACCGTGATCCCAACCACGAAAAACATTGGGTTGCCTTAGTGGACGGCGAAAATCAACAACTACGAATCCTGAAACGTATGACCAAAAGACAAAATGTGGCCCTTACGATCATTGTTGATATTATTCATGTTATTGAATACCTCTGGAAAGCTGGCAGGGCATTTCATCCCAAATCCGGCCCGGAGCTTGAAAAATGGGTCCAGTACCGCTTGGCTAAAGTACTCGATGGCAAGGCCGGATTGATGGCAGGGGGGATGCGTAGAAGTGCTACATTAAAAAAATTTACAGACAAACAACGTAAACCTGTAGAAGCCTGCGCAACGTATTTGAAAAATAAAGCACCGTACCTTGAATACCATCATTATCTTGACCTTGGCCTCCCTATTGCCACAGGAGTTATTGAGGGCGCATGTCGTCATCTTGTAAAGGACCGAATGGATATAACTGGTGCCAAATGGCGGTTGTCCAGTGCTGAAGCAGTGTTGCGTCTGCGTGCCTTGCGGAGTAGTAACGATTTTGATGAGTATTGGAATTTTCATGAAGCCTGCGAATACGAACGTAATCACCGGGCTCTTTATCAACATGGTGAGGTTCCGGCTACAAAGCTACCAAAACCTTCACCGAAACGACGGGGGCATCTAAAAGTGATCAAGTAATGCTGGCAAAGAATGGCAAATATCATGACTACCAGCTTTGGTCAGACATGTCGTAAAAGAGCCGCACCCAAATCATTACAATGTTCATACTTGACAAGACTTTCACAATACCCTAACCAGATACCAGTAATTGATTTATCCACCAGCCAAAGGAGTTTTTATGGTTCATCAGCCGGACGCCCCAAGGAAAGAGGTCCTTCAACGTGACAGCTGGGATCTGTCACCCATGTTTCCAACCATCGAAGCGTGGGAAACGCTTTTCCAGACACTGGAAAAAAAGATCCCCACCTACGATGATTTCAAGGGGACCCTTGCCCAGGGACCAGACAGGCTTTTGGCCTGCATTGAGTTTGACCACGGTGTCGGGCGGGATATGGACCGTCTTTATACATTCGCCCACCTGAAAAACGATGAGGATAAAACCCAGTCGGACAACGAAAGCCTTTTCCAGCGGGCCACCAATCTTTACACCCGCATCGGGGAGGCCTCAAGTTTTATGTCGCCTGAAATCCAGGCGATCCCTTCCGAGCGGCTCACGGCGTATCTTGATAAAGAGGCATTTAAGCCGTACCGGTTTTACCTGGAACAGATAATCCGGTACATTCCCCACACAAAGGATGCAGCCACCGAGCAGCTGCTGGCCATGGCCGCCGAAAGCCTTGGGGCCCCCCAACGGATTTTCTCCCAGCTGGACAACGCCGATCTTAATTTCGGTACGGTAAAAACGCCTTCGGGTGAAGACTCTCCGTTGACCCACGGCAACTTTATTACCTTCCTGGGCCATAAAGACAGAGATTTTCGCAAAACGGTTTTTGATCAATATTACCAGACCTACCATGACCACAGACACACCATTGCCGCAACCCTTGCCGCCTCAGTGAAAAAAGATCTGTTCTGGGCCCGGGCCAGGCAGTTTGACGCCGCACGACAGGCCGCTTTATTTTCGGATAATGTACCTTCGGACGTCTACGACAACCTGATCGACAATGTAAAAAAAGCATTTCCACCCCTGTACCGCTACCTTGATTTCAGAAAACAGGCCCTGGGCGTTGACGAACTGCACATGTACGACACCTATGTACAGCTTGTGCCGGACGTTGAGTTTCACATGGACTATGAAGAGGCTGTTGCCACCTGTATTGAGGCCCTTGCGCCATTGGGCAAGGACTATTGCAATTCCCTGGAGCAGGGTCTGCTCACAGGCTGG
This sequence comes from uncultured Desulfobacter sp., assembly GCF_963666675.1. NCBI lineage: Bacteria > Pseudomonadati > Thermodesulfobacteriota > Desulfobacteria > Desulfobacterales > Desulfobacteraceae > Desulfobacter > uncultured Desulfobacter sp. Next base: position 4,041,964 of record NZ_OY762929.1, read on the forward strand.
GTGGACCGGTACGAAAACAAAGGCAAACGAAGCGGGGCCTACTCTTCGGGATGCTACGATTCCAACCCATATATCCTGCTCAACTATGATCCGGATACCATTAACAGCCTGTTCACGCTGATTCACGAGGCCGGGCACTCCATGCACACCTATCTTGCCAACACATCCCAGCCCTACCCCACCCACGGGTACACCATTTTTGTGGCAGAGGTGGCCTCCACACTCAATGAGGCGCTTTTGGCCCGGCATCTTCTGGGAAAATATGAGAACGACCCGAAAATGAAGGCCTACATCCTGAACCGGGAAATCGACAACATCCGGGGGACATTTTTCCGCCAGACCATGTTTGCCGAATTTGAACATATTGTCCACGGCCTGGCCGGTGACAACCAGGCCTTGACCATTGACACCTTTACATCGGTATACAAAAATCTTTTATCCGTATACTTCGGCGACAAGATGGTCATTGATCCGGCGCTTACCCTGGAATGCCTGCGCATCCCCCATTTTTACTCGTCCTTTTATGTGTATAAATATGCCACGGGCCTTGCGGCGGCCTTAGGTCTTACCCAGCGGATCATTGACAAGGGACAGTCGGCCGTGGATGATTACCTTAACTTTCTCAAGCTTGGTGGCTCCATGTTCCCCATTGACGAACTCAGGGTGGCTGGTGTTGACATGGCAACCATTACCCCGGTACAGGCGGCTGCCGCCCATTTTGAATCACGGATCAGCGAACTGGAAACCCTGTGGCCTTCCATATAGAACCCGCAATAGCGCCCATTGGGATAATCCATACCTGTTTTAAGGAAAAATTCGGCATTCCCCGGCAGCCCAACCTTGCGGACAGGGCTCCCGGGATGCTGGAGTTCCTACCTGAATTTGCCCGCCCCGAGGCTGTCAGAGGCCTTGATCAATTTTCCCACGTCTGGCTGATATTCCTCTTTCACGGGGCTGTAAAAAAAGATGGCAAATGGTCTGCCATGGTGCGGCCGCCCCGGCTTGGGGGGAATAAAAAGGTGGGCGTATTTGCCTCGCGCTCCCCTTTTCGGCCCAACCCCATCGGCATGTCCTGTGTCCGGCTTGAAGAGATCGAAATGACGGGCAAAGGACCGGTGCTTCACCTGACCGGCGTGGATATCCTGGATCAGACCCCTGTGCTGGACATCAAACCCTATCTGCCCTATTCCGACCGCCTGGACAATGCCCGGGACGGCTTTGCGCCGGCACCGGACAACAAGAGCTGCCGGGTCAATTTTTCCGGCAGGGCAGCGGACCAGATCCGGGAACGGGAAAAGATCATACCCAATCTGCAGACCATCATTACCCAGGTGCTGGAAAATGATCCCCGGCCCGCGTACAGCAATGCCCGATTCTCCCGTAAGAAAGAAGTCCCCCGGCCCGACGAAACGGATAAAGCGCGCGTATATGGTATTCGAATGTTTGACTTTGATCTCAAATGGCAGGCATCAGGCAACAGCATCCAGGTGATTTGCCTGGACCCGGCATCAGACTAACGGACATGGCCTGGCGGACACAACAAACGGTGAAAGCATTTTAAGCACGGAATTCTATCTTCAGTGTATTTAATGATTTCCGTTGTTAAACTTTTTTTTTATATGAAAGTACCAATAAGTTACTAAGTTACTTTCATTTTTTGTTGTGGGGCGAGCCTGGGTGTTGATAGACCAGGTCGGCCCATGGCCGTTATATGAAAGAGCTCAGTAAGTTACCGAGTTCTTTCAACCTTCGTTGTGGTTCGAAGCCTGGGTCATGATAGACTTGGCTCGGCCCATGGCCGTTATATAGACAGGAGGGACACTTAATGAAACTGCGAAAAATAAGACCTGACATTCGATGACGAATCCTTGACCCTGCTTGACATTGCCCGGGCAAACGGCTGCACCCCCAAAGATGTCTATGTGGCCATGTTGCCGCCTGAAGACACAACCCAGGCCGAAGTTTTTCCCGACCTCCCCTTCCCCGGCATCGGGAGGATGCGTTTAAACGATTTATGCCGCCGATACAACCTGGATACCCAAAACGTAATCAACGGTCTCGGCGCCAGACAAATCAACGCCGAACCGGATCAAACCATCAAGGAAATCGCCCAGGCCAAAGGCATGGAACCCCAGACACTGTTTGAAGTCATTCACGAGGTGATCACCGCCTTGTAACATTATACAATACAGCTCGGCTCTAAAAGGGGCAGCGCCGGAAACCCGGCGCTGCCCCTTTTTCTTTTTATGTATGCAAATATAGTTTGCATTAAAACACTATTTAAAAATATTCTATCTTAACCACCAAAGCTAACTTTTTAACTTGACAACAAAAATATCAGCCAATATAAACCACTAAACAAAAGAAAAAGGAGATTAAATGAGAACCAAAATGCAGCTCATGGGATTGTTGATTTTACTGTTTCCATTACCGCTCCTTGCTGAAGTCAACATCACACCCACCGTAGTCACCGCCACCATGTCCGAAAAAACCCTGGAAGAGGCACCCGGATCAATTCAGGTCATTACGGCCCTGGAAATTGAAGAGATGGGGGCAACGTCTGTGGACCAAATACTGGCACAGGCTGTGGGGCTCATGGTATCCGAGGCCTCCGGGCGAGCCAGGGCCGTCAATATCCGGGGAACAGGCGCCAAAAGGAGCCTGGTACTCATTGACGGGCGGCGGCTGGCAGCCGGGTACAAAGATTTTACCAGCACCGACCAGATACCGGTGACCATGATCCAGCGCATTGAGATTGTCCGCGGCCCCAGCGGGGCCATATACGGCAGCGATGCCGTGGGCGGCGTGGTCAACATCATCACCAAAAAGGCACCCCAAAAAACATCCGGCGGGGTGACGATCCGGTACAAAAGCCATCTGGATAAGGATTCCGACGGCGGCATGGGCTCCGCCTGGGTGGGGTCAACGCTTGGGAAAACAACTTTTATCCTATCGGGGGCCGCCCAGCACATCGGCGGCTGGAATGATGATGGTGAGACGCCTGACGACGGCGACGACAAGGATCTCAATTCTGCGGCGGGACGAGTCGCCCATGCACTGACCGACACATCACACCTAAGCGCAGGGTTTGAATATTTTGACCTGGAACGTGAGGGAGAGCGATATTATCAGGGCCAAAGCCGTGAACGAAATGCCCAAGACCAGCGGTTCAATTACTTTCTTCAATACGACAATCAAATCACCCCGGACGGGGATCTCTTGGTTCGGGCCTACCGGTCCGAGCATGAAAATAAAATGCAGTTTTCGCCCACAGCGACCGTCACCAGCGAAGAGGATGCCCAACGTTGGCTGAACCAGGTAGAGGCAAGGTATATCGGACCGGTGATGGGCAACCATCTTCTGTCCGTTGGGGCGGAATTCCGTCAGGAAGGTCGTGAAGACAGCACGGGGGCGGATAATGACCTGGACAACACCAGTATTTTTATCCAGGATGAATTTGAAATCTTCTCTGCGTTGTATCTTACGGCCGGCCTGCGCTATGACAATCACTCGGAATTCGGCGGCCAATTTTCTCCCAAGGCCTCTCTGGTCTACGGCATTTTTGAGGAACTTCGGCTAAAAGCATCCATCGGCAAAGGCTTCAGGGCCCCGTCCCTGTCAGAACTGTTTGTCACCTCCTACCGCAACAAGGCAAAATATGTCTATAGTCCCAACCCGGATCTGGAACCCGAAGAGTCGCTCTCCTATGAAATCGGCCTTGAGGGAGGCAAAGGTCCTATTTCAGGCGGAATCACCGCGTTTAGAAATGATATCGACAATATGATCGACGCACAGTTCATACGCACCGAGGGTTCCGGAAAAAATAAAATCACCTATTACCAATACCAGAACATTGCCGAAGCCCTCACCCAGGGGATCGAAGCCCGGGCAGACGTGAAACTGCCCTGGCACTTGAGCACCGGTGCCGGCATTACCTGGCTGGACACGGAAAATAAGGAAACCGGAGAAGAACTGGAAGGCAGCCCGGACGTAAAGGGCATTTTCAGGCTGGCCTATTATCACCCGGAGCACAAATTTCATGCAGCCACCCGCATCAACTATATCGGCGACCAGCATGTCTCCAATGCCGAAGACAAAAGCGGCTATGTTACTGTGAACCTTTATTTTTCAAAGGATTTTGCAAACCGGTTACAGGTTTTCGCAGGCATTGATAATCTTTTTAATGAAAAAAAAGCCTATGACGGCCAGACATATATAGAACCGGCCAACTGCTATGCCGGATGCAGCATCCGGTTTTAAGGCCCATAATTTGTTTGATTGTAACAGAACTTTCTTGTACTGCGAAAAGGAGAAAATCATGCCCGAAAAAATGGCGAAACTGTTTATTATCACCTCTTTGTTTTTTCTATTGTTCTGCTGCATTGAAGGACTGATGTTTCCTTTAAAATTTGCGCTCAAATCAATTTGTTCAACCCTGTTTCATATCCCCGGGGACCAGATCAAGGCATTTTTTGGTTATTTTGTGGCCAAAATTCATACCCATGTCGGACTCATTGGGTGGCTGAGCGCTTCGCTCATGGGAATCTTATACATTACGGTCCCAAAAATCAGCGGCCGGCAACGATACTATGCCTGGGCCGCATGGGGAAACTTTGGATGCCACACTGCCGGCGTATTAATCCTGATCATTGGATTCCATATGATCGGTATTCTGGGGCTGACATCGGGATTTGCCCCGGGCTCCGAGGAGTTCAGGGCCGCATCGGATTTGGGCAAACAATTTGTCATTGCCGGCGGTGTTTTAATTTTGATCTCTGTTTTGCTGTTCAGTTTAAATATGCTGCGAACCCTGCTGGTCAAAGGCAAGCGCACAACCCCGGCCATGACATCAAACAAGCCGGTTCAGAACAAACTGGCTGGGGCCACCGCCTTTCTTGCCGCGGGCATGATCCTTTTCAATACCGCCCCCGGCATGGCATCCGCCACCCAGGTACCGGAAAAAGCCGATGTCATCATCATCGGAGACCGGCTTGTGGATATCGCTTACAACCTGGGGGTGCTGCCAGCAGCCATGTCGGTGCGCTGTTCCCTCTGGCCGCTGTGTGACACCCTGAAAAACGCCACCCAGGTTTTAGGCTGTCCCAATTGCCTGCAAAAGAAAAAAGCCAAACCGTTGATCAATTTTGCCAAAGCCCATCATATCAAACGCGTGATCATTGAAAAAGGTGAGCCGTTCTGCCTCCTGGTACCTGAACTGCATCCGGAAAAAACAGCGGGTATGCTTGAAGGCCACGGCTTATCCGTGACCATTGTTGAATATTCCCATGACTTGGATAAAACCGTTAACCGGATGGCCGCTCTTTTGGGGAAAGAAGATAGAGCGCAAGCGCTTCTGGACAACTATGAAAAGAGCCTGGCTAGGACCATGAAAAATATAGAAACAAAGACGTTTGCAAAGCGGGTGGTGATTCTCAACGGTGTATTCCAGGCATCCTCGGGCAAATCCTTTTTACGGGTGGAAAGTCCCGGGGGTTACGCCGATCAGTTCCTTTTATCAGTATTGAAAAGTACCAACGTCGGCAATGAAATGGTCACCCCGGGGAAAAAATCGTCCAAAGGCCATTATTCCATCCGTAAACTCGACCATTTAGTTACGGCCGCCCCCGATGCCATTATCGTCACGGGAGACGGGTTTGCCGTCCAGAAAGCGCTGGACCGGGCACTTGTTCAAAATCCGAACCTGGCCGGCGTACCGGCCATAAAAAACCAGGCCGTATACAATCTGCCCGGTTTTATCCAGTCCAGCCTTATTGAATACCCCTCCATTCTCGCCCAATGGGCATTTGTGTTGGCACGTTAAACTTTCCATGTCATTCGCAGGGCGGCAGCACCGCCCTGCAGACTACATATTTATCCGGGTTTAACGGCCCACGCCGGCACCATGGACAAATCCACGCCCCACAATAACGGCAGCAGATAAACAACGAATATTGTAATCAAAACGGTACCCAGAATATTAAGCCAGACACCGGCCCTGGCCATCTGCCGTATGGAGACACACCCGCTGCCGAAGACCACGGCGTTGGGCGGGGTGGCCACCGGCAGCATAAATGCATAGGATGCTGCCACACAGGCTCCGATAATGGTGGCAAAGGGATGGACCCCCATGGCAATGGCGGCACTGCCCATGATGGGCACAAGCAGGGTGGCCGTGGCCGTATTTGAGGTAATTTCCGTTAGGAAAATGGTAATCAGCACCACCACGCCCACAAACACCAAAAGACTGGTTCCCTCAAGGGCCCCCAGTTGGCCTGCAATATAAGTGGCCAATTCGGTCCGGGTAAATCCGTTGGCAATGGCAAGCCCGCCACCGAAAAGCAAAATTACATCCCAGGGAATCTTCACGGCGGTTTGCCAGTCAAGCAGGAAGGTCTTTTTTTTAAAATCCACGGGAATACAAAAAAGCAGAAGCGCCCCCATGATACCGATGGTCGCATCACTGATATAATTGAAATGGGGCATGATCCCATGTATAAAATCAGCCTTGGCCAAAAAGCCCCGGGAGAGCCAGAATGCCGCCATAAGGCACCCCACGGACACAATCTTTTTTTCGGCGCCCGACATGGGGCCAAGCTTTTTGATCTCGTCGTCAATGATGGCTGCCCCGCCGGAGAGTTCCAGGTCGCCCATGGGGAAAAGCAATTTGGTCAGGAAAAACCATGCAATCCCTAAAGTAATCACGGCAAGGGGCACACCGAAAAGCATCCACTGGCCGAATCCAATTTCAATTTTGAACATCTTTTCCACCATGCCTGCCATCACCGTGTTGGGCGGGGTGCCGATAATGGTGGCCACACCACCGACGGATGCCGCATAGGCGATGCCCAGCATCAAACTTCTGCCGAAATTGAACTCAGGGCTTTCATCCACGCAAACGTATCTTAAATCATCGGAGCTGAGCCCGGTCACCTGGTTGATGACCGCAAGCCCGATGGGCACCATCATCATGGCCGTGGCGGTGTTGGAGACCCACATGGACAAAAAGGCTGTGGCCACCATAAATCCCATGATCATCCGGGAAGGGCTGACCCCGACGGCCCGGATGGTATACAGGGCCACCCGGCGGTGCAGATTCCATTTTTCCATAGTTACAGCCAGGAAAAACCCGCCCATGAACAGATAAATCAGATGATTGGCATAGGGGGCTGTGGCCACTTGAGATTTCATGACACCAAGAAGCGGGAAAAGTGCTATGGGCAACAGACTTGTGGCAGGGATGGGAATGGCTTCGGTAATCCACCAGATTGCCATGAGAACGGTCACGGCCGCCACGCGCCAGGCTTCGGGTTTCATCCCGTGGGGAACCGGCAGCAAAAGCATTAAAATAAAAATAACCGGGCCCAAAAAAAATCCAACGGCCCTGCCCTTTCCAGCATCTACCATCTTGTTCATAACCTTACCCTTACGTCATTAAATATGGTTGTTCAAAGACAAGGATCAGGTTTTAGGACTGTAATGGCGCTTCAACCAGGATCCCAGCCCGTCAAGGCCGGGAAACAGCACGCGCTCTGTTATATTGCACAAATCCAATTTATCCCGGCATTCCCATTTCAGGTCTGCCGGAATAATAATGCGCTGGAAACACTCCGTATGAACATTGAGCCAGTCATCGATCATGCGGCAGGGATTGGGCATGACTGAAAAAAGAGCATACTGGTTCACAATGCGCTCGTCAATGGATGGCGGTTCAAAAAAAAGCAGGAACTCTTCGGACCGGCCCAGGGCATCAAACTGGGTTAAGGTTTCAACATACTGGTGAAAGGTTTTCTCCCCGGCGTGGCAGTCCGGTCTTTCCTGGCCGATACTGGTGAGCAGTTCCACGGTAAAGGCCTGGGCGCCTTCGGTGGTCAGTTGCCCTTTAAGTTCCAAGGGCAGCAGTTCATGAACCTGTTCATAATTGATCCGCCAGATCACCCCGTCCACGTCAAACCGTTCAATATTGGCCAGGGCAAAATGAAGGGCGATTAACGGTGAATAGGTCCAGTCCATCAAGCGAGTGGGCAGTCCGTGGTGCTGGGCCACGGCCAGAAGATGCCAGAAAGAATCGGGATCTTCGCGTCCCTGGGCCCGGGAGTATTTTCGAAAATTGCGCAGCAGATGCTTTTCAAGGGTCCAGAACGGGCCACCCAAACGCATCAAAGAGGTCTCAAGGCGGTAGGCGGCATCGGAGAGCCCCCGGTAAACAAAGGGGGGGCGGTACCTTTGAATGGTATCATTCCAGGACCCCTTGAATAATTCCTCCTGGAGCATGCCCCAGGAATCAACAATAATATCCAGCATAAAACAATCTCCCCCGGGCAACCCCGGTCTCTTCAATTTATGACTTGTAAATATCACATTTGGTTAAACTGGTCACATTTGTTTACAAATATAATCACGCCGCGAATTGTATTAGCCCTATCTAACTTATATAAATTGACATACTTTATTCTCTATGCCATAACCCGACTGACCAGTAGAATAAATGATTGTTATGGATAAGCTTATGCAGAAAATACAAATCTCACAAGAGCAGCATGCAGACGATACAACGTTTTTGAAGATCTATGAACGCCCCATGCCACTGGACTTAGGCAAAGGAAGGGTCCATGTTATGGCGCTCAATTCCGGTATTCGCCTAAGTATCTGCGATTATCAGATGCATGCTCCCACCCAACTCATATATAATGCTTTCCCCCGGGCCTTTGGTTTTGGTTTCTGCCTGTCCGGAGATATAACCAACAGACCCTCGGAATTCAGAGATTCCGGAATTATCCGTTCGGGTCAAAGTGCAGTTTTTCATTTTGACGGGGGAGATCTGCTGGAAACAGTGAGTACCGAACGGGTCATTCGGATTGATCTTATTCTGGAGCCTGACAACTTTCTGACCACCCTTCACAAAGACACCCATTTCACTTTTCCAGCCATAGAAAGCATTCTGACCCGTCCTGGCCGTCTTTTCCATCCCCTGACGAGCGCCATGCAAAGGGCTCTTTTGCAAATGGTCAATTGCCCCTACCGTGGTTCAACCCGAGATTTTTTTATGGAAAGCAAAGCGTTGGAACTGATTACCTATAAACTGGATCAACTGGGAGAGCAGCAAAACCGGCTAACGGCAAAGGCCTTTTTAGACGATGAATTAATTGACAAAACACGTTACGCAGGCCGTTTATTGACCCTGGATTTGGAAAGTCCACCCGCCATTTCCGCTATCTGCAGCCAGGTGGGCATGTGCCGCACCAAGCTTCACCAGTGTTTCCAAAAAGTTTACGGTACAACTCCCTTTGAATACCTGCGCATGAAACGCCTGGAAACGGCCCGGAGGCTTTTACACCAAGGCGGAATGAATGTAACCCAGGTTGCGTTTGCCGTGGGATACACCAGCCTGAGCCATTTTTCCAAAGCGTTTAAACACTATACAGGTTGCCTTCCTAGCCACTATCGTCCCAGAGGCTTAGAAAAAAAAACAACATAGCGCTAAAAATTGCCGCGGAAAAACAAAACACCGTTAGCAACAAACCCAATATTATATTAGAAGCTCCTAAGAATCTTTAAAACACAACCTTTTAAGCAATCATGCGAAAAAAGTGTTGAATAAGTTTTCCCTTTAAAAAGGAGCGCTGATATGAGGCGTATATTATTACCCATGAAAACCATTGGATACCAACTGTCACTATTTGGCGCCGTCTGTTTTATTCTCCTGTGCCTTTCACAAAAAACCTGGGCAGACAATTCTGACTTAAAACATGAAGCCGGCACAGGTGCTGAGGTCGGGCAGGTGGGAATCCAGGATAGTCAGATCCCGGAAAAGCCCAAGGAAGCTGTATTGTCCGACATTATCGTCACGGGTGAAAAAATAGACAAAACCGTACTTGATTCAGGCAGCAGTGTTCAAGTGTATGATGCACAGCGGCTTAAAACAACAGTGAATGCCACACAAATTTCCGACTTGTTAAAAATGACACCCAATATTGTGGACATTGGAAACGGCAACTTTTTACCCGTAATCCGCGGCAGTGACGGTGCAGGTCCCGGCCGGGGGGCTGTGGCCTTTGTCACCGGTACCCGGCCCCGGCTGAATATGAGTCTGGACGGTCGCTCACTGACATATAACGAAGTGGCCTTTGGCCCCCAGTCCTTGTGGGATGTGGAACAGGTTGAAATTTTCCTGGGCCCCCAAAGCTATATCCAGGGCAGAAACTCCATTGCCGGAGCCGTGATCGTGGATTCCAAAGACCCCGGTTTTGATTGGGAAGAAGGCTTTAAATTCGGGCTTGGCGAACAAAGCTATCAGCAGACGGCGGCTTACATTTCCGGACCTGTTGTAAAAGATGAACTGGCCTTGCGTGTCAGCGTTGACCGCCAGACACGTGAAAGCTTCACGGATCTGGCTTCATACGATCCAGCCGGAGATCCCAAGGAAATTGAGGTCACCACTGTCCGGGCCAAACTGCTCTACCTGCCCTCGGCACTTCCGGAGCTTGAAACAAAACTTTCCGTACAGCATTTTAATACCCGGGCTCCCCAAAGTGAGGCGCAGGTAGCACCCGCCGACTCCGGATCCAAATTCAGCGGCCCCCGTCCGGTGTGGGAAACAAAATCCACCAGCGGTATCTGGGACTTAGGGTGGCGTTTTAATCAAAATGTCTACTTTGAAAACAAACTGATCTGCACCGATTTTTCAAACGACCGTATTACCCTGCCCAGCGATTCTTACGCCAGTATCGACGGAGACGAGTTCCAGGTGGAACCGTTGCTCAGATACACTGGGAACGGCAACCTGGTAGGCGCCCTGTTCGGCTTGCGCTATTTTAACGCCTCCCAGGATGAATTTGTCAACATATACGGCGGTAGCGACTTTAAAGATGAAACCCAAACAGCTTCGGTATTCGGCGAAATCACCTACGCAGTGATCCCAAAGGTTGAAGTAACTGTTGGCGGTCGTTTCGAACATGAACATCGGCAACGCCAGGGGGGAGGCCAGGGACTGAATTACGGCGGCACCATTTACAATGTAAAGGTGGATTTTGATGAAACCTATTCGGTCTTCCTGCCCAAACTGGATATTGCCTGGAAAATAAAAGATCACCACACGTTAGGGGTAAAGGCGGCCCGGGGCTACCGTGCCGGTGGTGCAGGCATCACCTTTGATGTGCCCTGGACCAGTTATGCCTTTGACGAAGAATATGTCTGGAACTATGAATTATACACCCGCCACCGGCTGTTCAAGGAAACTCTGGAGCTGACGGCTAACATATTTTTTAATGATTATGAAGATATGCAGTTGCCTTATTATATCAACTCAAGTGCGGTAACCATCATCAACGCCGAAGAAGCCCAAAGCTATGGTGCAGAACTCAGTGTTCGATGGATGCCTGTTCGCAATCTGGAATTGTTCGGCGGCATCGGCCTTTTGAAAACTGAAATTGAACAGATTTCCATTGAATCGTACAAGGGCAATGAGCTGGCCCGGTCACCTGGTTACACCGCGAATATCGGTGCCATGTATAAATTACCATATGGATTTGACATCAGCGGGAATATTAATTTCAAGGATGATTACTACGCCTACTATGACAACGATGGCCAGGGCGCCATTGATGCATACTGGACGGCGGATCTGCAGCTTGGATACAATTTTTCAGACTGGTGGTTTGTAAAAACCGGCAGAATCTGCCTTTTTGCCCATAACTTGTTTGACGAAGACCAGACCATTTTGATTGCTGGCAATGACACAGATGCACCGTTAAAGCAGCGCCCAAGAATGGTTGGTGTTTCCGTTGAACTCAATTTTTAAAAAAGAAAATCTTGCTGATGCTGACTGAATTTTTAACAACACTGTCAACGCCGGACAAGCCAGGCGGGCGCATCGGATGGTTCAGATACGTGTGTGCAGGTCTCGGCGGATTTGCCGTGGCCTATTCTGCCATGGCTATGCTTGTCTGTCTGATCCCCGGGGACAGAACACATGTGCTCTTCATCCCGTTTTTATTTACCCCTTTTGCCTGGGCCTGCACCGGATTATGGATCTCACTGTCCTCGACCCACCTCAAGGCACTGGTCAGAAGCTGTGTACCCACGCTGCTGTTCTCCCTGGCAGTTGCATGGCTCGTCTGAAAAAGGATGCAAATAATGAAACCAAGGCTTTCCAGACCACACCGTCAGAAACTGTTGAGCGGCCATGCCGGCATCGGCATTGTGCTGTCCTATTTTCTTTATTTTTCGATTTTTTTTGGTTTGTTCGCTATTTTTCTGCCCTTTCTTCAAACCTGGGAAAAACCCTCACGGCATTTTGCCCTGGCAGACATCACCGCCATCCGGTACGAACCCATGCTGGCCGAAGTATTGGCCGATCCGGATATCCCAAAGGACAGAATTTTTATTAATGTACCCGGCTTCAAGGGTGATCCGGCACTGATCATCCACCACATGTTTTCAAAAAAATACCTGTTTGATCCCAATACCGGCAAACAGATCAGGGATGAAGGCAACGCCTCCGGCCTTGCCTGGTTTTTAAACGGTATGCATTATGGCCGCCCCCTGATGAAACCGGGCATCATGGTCTTCGGATTCGTCTCCACAGGAGTGCTGTTTTTGATGGTCGGCGGCCTGTTTCTGGTATGGGGTGTCACTTACAAAAGCACAGGTAAAACAAAGCGGGGGCAATATTCACGCCTGCATCGAAAAATTTTCACATGGACGTTTCCTGTTTTTCTCTTGATTCTGATCTGCGCCACGGTCATGGGGGTCAGTTTTGACGCCATGGGTCCCATGACCCGTGCGGCGACAAAGGGCGAGCACAACGCTATCCGCCCGGTGATCGGCCCTGTTTTATTCCCCGAGGAAAAGGCGGAACCGGCCGCTGGTAAAACGGCTTCTATGCGGCCCATTTCAAGGCTGGTCAAAAAAGGGCAGGATGCAGCGCCCCACTTAAATATCCAAAGAATAGTGCTTTACAACTGGGGGGATAAAACCGCCCGGATTCAACTGGAAGGGACAGACAGGGCGGCCCCGTTTTTAACCGGAATCACCAACAAGCCCTATATCATTCTCAATGCCGTTGACGGCAGGGTTTTAAAAAAGGTCACAACCACGGACAGGCCCTGGCCTGTTCTACTCACCGAGGGTATCTACTGCATCCATTTGCTTTTTGGGCTGAACATATATCTGCGCCTGTTGATTTTCATGGTGGCCTTTGCCTGCCTGGTCGCCGTGGGTTGCGGTGTTATGGTCCATCTTGAAAAACAGGCGAAAAAATTTAAGCACCCGACCCTGGTTTACCACTGGCTTGAAAAGTTCTCTCTTGCCTTCATGATCGGCTTAATCCCTGCCACAGGCTTGCTGTTTACCCTGCAATGGCTGCTTCCCTTTGACCTTAAAGACCGGATCATATGGCAGCAGGGGCTGTTTTTTGATTTGTGGGCTGCAAGCTTGTTCTGGTCTTTTTACAGAATTGATACCCATGGCACGACAAAACAATTTTTAGGATTGGGCGGGATTTTTTTTATGCTTGCCCCGGTGCTGCATTTTTTGAAAACAGGGCTAAGCCCCGCAGCATTGTTCCAACACCATATGGCCCATATTTTTTGGGTGGATGCAGGCCTGATGTGTTTAGGTCTTTCATTAACTGCAATAGTCATTAAAGGAAAAAACAACAATGACTGAAAAATCACGATCCGCTTCTATTTTGTCTTTGCTCCTGGTGTTTTGCCTGGCCCCCTGTGCCTTTGCGCACTCCCTTATTGTAGGGGTTTACAGCAATGATGACGATACCATTACAGTGGAAGGCAAATATGACACCGGAGCCACCGCACAAGGGGCCCAGGTGCGTTTAGAGTCCTTGGGCTCAGGCAAGGTATTGTTTAAACAACGCCTTGGTCTGGAAAGCGAACTGACCGTTAAAATGCCAGAAGAGCCCTATCGCATTGTTCTTGACGGCGGTCCGGGCCATGTGGCGATCAAAGAGGGAATTGCGCCCCCAAAGGGCTTTTCGGTGAAGCCCAAGTCGGGCCAACAAAAAACCCAAACCGCCCGCAGACATGGAACGCCGAATTTAAGCCCTGCATACTTTGTCACACTGGGCCTTGTTTTTTGTTTTCTGTTTTTGACCCTTTTTATTTGCAGGCAAAATACAAATAAAATAATCAAAACCATTCAAAATAATCGATAAATCTAAAAAAGAAAGGCGCAATTCACATCATTACAACAGATAGGGAAGGCCCAGTCATTTTAAAACTTGCCGGCCCCATGGTGCTCAGTTCAATGGGCATGATCGTGTTTAATCTTGTGGATACTTTTTTTGTGGGCCGGCTGGGGGGTGTTGCGCTTGCGGCTGTTTCCTTTACCTTTCCGGTTATCATGGTTCTTGGCAGTATTTCCCACGGCCTGAATGCCGGCATCACGGTATATGTGTCACGGGCCGCAGGCAAAGGGGACGTGCATCAAGCAGTTATTGTGGCGACCCGCGGGCTTATACTGGCACTGATGGTCGTGACAATTTTTTCAGCCATTGGTCTTGGCACCATGGAAACGATGTTTACCCGGCTGGGGGCAGATCACAGCACCCTGCCTTTGATTAAAGCATATATGTGTGTATGGTATCCGGGAGCGGTGTTCTTTGTTGTACCGGCAGCGGCCTATGCCACCATTTTCGGGCTGGGAGACACCCGGACACCGTCAGTGATCATTCTTGTCACAGCGCTGCTCAATGCCGGACTTGATCCGTTTCTGATTTTCGGCATCGGACCATGTCCCGCATTGGGTGTCAGCGGAGCTGCCATTGCCACTGTGATTGCCAGGGCCGCAGGCTTTGTTTATCTGCTTGGCCGGCCTTTGATTCGTAAAAAAATATTCACCATAGGGCGGTTTCAACAGACCTCTATTTTCAGGGACTGGGCACGGATTTTACAGGTCGGTGGCCCGGGTATCGCGATTAAACTGACGGCGCCGGCGTTTTCAGGCATGATCACCAGAATGGTGGCGGACTTTGGCAGCAGCGCTGTGGCGGGATTCGGTATTGCCCTTCGCCTTGAAATACTTTTTCTGATCTTCATCAACGCTGTTGTTCAGGTGATGCCGGTCTTTATCGGACAAAACCTGGGTGCTGGGAAAAAAACACGCATCCGAAAGGGAATATCCTTTGCCAACCGTTTTTTTCTTGTTTGCGGCATCGTGGTTTACCTCTTTGCTTTAACCCTGGCAGGTCCGGTAGCACGCCTGATAAACCCGGGCCCTGACATCGTGAAGATAACCGTTTTGTATATGAACCTGGTACCTGTTTCCTATGGCTTTTATGCAATGATGCAGATGACTGTGTCCATTTTAAATGTGCTGCACAGACCCATACTGTCCACCGGCATCGTTGTGGCCCAGATTTTCGGCGTTTTCCTGCCTCTGGGCCTTTTGGGTGGTAGCTGTTTCGGTTTGCCAGGAATCTTCGGAGCCCTTGCTGTCTCCTGGACTATCGCAGGGATTTTTAGTGCCTGGTTGATCAGAATGAGTACCGCTTGAGATAGACATTTGCATAAAAATCTTCATAACTCAAATCTATGCGATGATAGTTCGCCTATCTGGTCCTCACCGAACACCGTAATACCGTTCTGCTTTAAAAGCGCGGTTGTCACCCCCATGCCGTCCACAAGTGATCGGCTGAAACTGCCGTCATAGATCCGGCAACTGCCGCAGGAGGGGCTTTTCTGTTTTAAAAGGGCAATTTTGATACCACAGGCAACGGCTTTGTCCAATGCGGCCTGGGCGCCTTTGATAAAAAATTCCGTTACATCGGCCTGACCTGTTACCACCCGGGCCGTTCCGTCCCATACCCCGGGGCCGCCGCCGGGGGTAATCTCTGCAGGGGGCCGGGGTACCGGAAGGCCGCCGTCCATTTCCGGACAGACCGGCACCAGCAATCCCCTGGCCCGCCATTGATCGATAAGTGAAGATTCAAAGGGGCAGGATTGACCGTCATAGCGCACCGGCCTGCCCAGCAGGCAGGCTGAAATCAGTATTTTTTCCATGGTCAACTTATATATCAGCATTGTGTTTGTTTGTAAAAATTTCTTGACTGGGCAGCGAAATCTATGCAATGAATTATCATTCATTTTGGAACAAAACAGACCTCCGAAATGCGACAAAGCGCCCCGTTTATTTATAAATTATTGTAATTAAAATGTGATCAATATAAAATTAATATACGGGAAACAACACAAACTCAGAATATAGCCAAAATATTATATATGAGGGTTTGTTCACTAAGCATTCCATACGAATCCATAGTAAGGAGGCGACATGGCACAGGTAATTTCCGACCAACGGGACATTGAATTTGTCGTTCACGAAATCCTTCAGGCCCAGACCCTTGCAGAGCTGAATGACAATTATGCCGACTTTAACAAAAAAACCATTGATATGGTGATCAAAGAGGCAAAAAATCTGGCAATCAAAGAGCTGCTGCCCATCAATAAGGAAGGTGACGAGACGGGCTGCACCCTTGAAAACGGCAAAGTCTCCATCCCGCCTTCTTTCAAGCGCGTGTATGATCTGTTCAATGAAGGGGAATGGCTGGCCCCCACCGAAGACCCCCAATGGGGCGGCCAGGGCATGCCCTTCACCGTTGCTGCGCCGGTCTCTGAATATTTTAACGGTGCCAACTACCCGTTTATGATGTACTGCAGCCTCACCCAGGGCGCAGGTCATCTTATTGATAAATTCGGCACCCAGGAGCAGAAAGATACCTATCTTAAAAACATGTACACCGGCAAATGGACCGGTACCATGCTGCTCACCGAACCCGGGGCCGGCTCCGATGTCGGTGCACTCACCACCAAAGCCATCCCCAACGGTGACGGCACGTACAACATTGTGGGGGAAAAAATTTTTATCTCCGGCGGCGAACAGGATCTGACCGAAAATATCATCCATCCCGTGCTGGCCCGCATTGAAGGGGCACCTGCCGGCACCAAAGGCATATCCTTGTTCCTGGTGCCTAAATATAGAGTAAATAAAGACGGCTCTCTGGGCGAATTCAACGATGTCATCTGCACCGGTATTGAACACAAAATGGGCATCCACGGCAACAGTACCTGCTCCTTGTCTTTGGGCAGCAAAGGCAATTGTGTGGGCACCCTTCTAGGCGAAGAAAACAAGGGAATGAAAGCCATGTTCCTGATGATGAACGCAGCCCGGCTGTTGGTAGGGGTTCAGGGGTTTGCCTGTGCCACCGCCGCCTATATGTATGCACTGGATTATGCAAAAAACCGCATCCAGGGACGTGATCTGACTGAATTCATGAACCCCGATGCCCAGGCTGTACCCATCTTCCGGCACCCGGATGTGCGGCGCCAGCTCATGGTCATGAGAGCCAATGTGGAAGCCATGCGGACCTTGATCTACTATGTCCACTACTGCATTGACATGTCCAAACATGGGGCCACAGACGAAGAAAAGGCCAAATACCAGGGGTTTATTGAAGTACTGACCCCCATTGCCAAGGGGTATGTCACAGACCGCGCCTTTGAGGTCTGCTCCCAGGGCATGCAGGTCTACGGCGGGTACGGGTTCATCGAAGAGTATCCCATGGCCCAGTTGCTGCGCGATGTCAGGATCACGTTGATCTACGAAGGCACCAACGGCATCCAGGCCATGGATCTTCTGGGCAGAAAACTGGGCCTGAACAAAGGCAAACCCGTCATGGATCTGTTTGGTGAAATGCAGGCAACCATTGCCCGGGCCAAAGATATTCCGGCCCTTGAAAAACCGGCCACCAAGGTTGAAGAGGTGGTAAACAAGTTGGCCGAAGTGGCCATCCACATGGGCACCACCGCCATGGGCCCCAAAGTACTGGCCGCCTTTGCCAATGCCCATCCGTTCCAGGACGCCGTCGGTGATACCATTTTTGCCTGGATGCTGCTGTGGCGCGGCGTCACTGCGGCCCAAAAGCTTGAAAAGGCCAAGAAGAAAGACATCCCCTTTTACCAGGGTGTTATCAAAAGCCTTGAATTTTATGTCCAAACCGTACTGCCCATTACCTTGGGGCGGTTTGCAGCACTGCTTGAAACAAGTTCTGTTGCAGTGGACATCGAAGACAATATGTTTCCCGGTTAGATATTTATCATATTAAAAAGGCTGCCTGCTTTCATTTGGGCAGCCTTTTATCTGTTCTATCCTTAATTTATTGATCATCCATTGATTTTTCAAGATCGCAGGTTCCGTCGGCAAAGCAAATGATGGCCCGTTCCAGTCTCGCATAATCCGGGTTAAAGGTACCTCTTCGCCAGTAGTCGTAATCCAGCTCTTTTTTAGCCGCCTTCGAAGCAATGTCCCGTTCTCCGAAAATGGTCTTGGCAGAGCCTTTTTGGCATTTTTTAAATTTGTCCATATCCGGCGGGGTATCGTAGGCTTTGCAGTGGTGGTATTTGCCGTTAACCCCGTAATGTTCATCTGCCGGATTCATGGAGAGGGCCGTATGGGCGTAATTGGCAAACCGGTATGCGGTTCCTTGAAATTCCCGGTCCACCGGTCCCAGCGCAACTGCTTTAATGTCTCCACAGGGCGGATCAATGTTCCGCCCGGCATGGCGGGAGGCATACCAGATCAGGCCCCTGCGCCGGGCGGTCACCTTCTCGCAGAAAAACTGCCGGGCCGCATCGGCATCAATGGTGTCATCATCGGCACTGACCGCCATGAGTACCGGCACGTCAATGGGTGTCTTATGTTTCATGATGTTCTTGGTGAGCAGATAAAATTCAGCGCCGGCATTGACGGAAAATGATTCATACCGGGCCGCATCCCTTTCTTCAAAGGTGTCGAGCCAATCCTTGACCCAGCGCAGGTAAGGGCTGAGAAAGGCCGCCCCGGATTTGGCCTTGACGGCGGTCGAAATCAGTATAAGCCCTTTGATTTTGGGATTTTTGGGGTTGTCCTGCAGATGGCGGATCGCAAGGGCGGTGCCGGTGGAAAACCCCACCAGGTAGAGTTCGGAAATCCCATCCATCTTTTCAAAGCTGCGGACCCCATAGTCGGTGATGGCCATCCAGTCCGTATGCCGCATATTCAAGGAATCTCCGGCAACCGTACCGTGGCCGGGCAGCAACACCCCCCGGATGATGGCGTTGGGATAGGCATCTTCCAGGGAGTCGGCAATACTGTGCATCAAGTAAGGGGAGTCGGTGAGCCCGTGGATAAGAAGAAACCCTTTGCCTTTACCGGGCCCTGTACTGCCTTTTTCCGGCAGGCGTTCAAAGGGACTTCGCATTTGTGCGGCCCGGGCTGCCGAATAGTGCCCAAGATAGGGATCGGCACCATCGGCAAACCGCAGGTCACTCAAAATCCGTTCAATTTTTTCTTGGTTGCCTTGAACATATTGGCTAAAGGGCAAACCCGGATCCGGAGGAACGCCGACCGGACTGCCCGTTTTTTTTAGAAAAGAAGGGGTCGGACTGCAGGAAGCAAGGAAAAACAAAAAAAGGGCAAAAAATCCATTTATCTTAAATCTGAACATGCGGGTTCTCCTTTAATTATGGGTTGGAAAACATATCCATCTGTACCTAGGGTGCCGGACAGCCAGGGTATGCCGAACCCTGACCCCAGGGCTCATATGATTCTGGCAATACCTGCCATTTTATGATAGCTTTCTCGATCAGGCAACCCCGCCGCATAGTGCGCACGGCCGGTATCGGAAAGAGCAAGACGACACGAGTGCAAAACTTGACCTAAAACGTATCCGATACGGGTGTAAATAGACAACAAATGCTTTAAATGATGATATTTTCCAAAGGTCAATGGTGTAAAAAAAGAATGCCCCCCTTACATGGACGTTGGCACTGCATGGGTTGCCTGCTGATTCCGATTTTGTTCCTGATGCTATGTAACCCGGACCTCTCACAAGCGGTCGCCCCCCTGGTCACTGGAGAACCGCCCCGGAATCGAGCCTGGGCTTATGCGGCATACTGTATTGCCGGCATTGTTATCTGGCTTGGGAGCTGGTGGATCGCCCAGAAAAGAAGCGCAGAAAAATTCAAAAAGCAGGCCGCAGAGCTGGCAAAGGAAAAACAGGTCATCGAACAGCTGCGTGCCATTAACGGAATAAAATCCAAACTGCTCAAAAAACAGGACCAGGTGGAAAACGAACTTGTCCGACACAAACAAAAGCTTGAAGAGATGGTGAAGGAACGGACCCTGGAACTCAATGCCGCAAAAAATAAGGCCGAGGCTGCCAGCCAGGCCAAGGGGGAATTTCTGGCCAATATGAGCCATGAAATCAGAACTCCCTTGAATCTGATCATCGGATTTTCCGACATCATTTATAATGAAATCCAGGATGAAGACATGAAAGAGTATGTGGGCACCATCCGCTACGCCGGAAACTCACTGCTGGCCATGCTCAATGATGTCCTTGATCTGTCAAAGGCGGAATCCGGAAGCTTTCCCCTGGCATATGCTCCCTTTAACCTTGACGGTCTGCTCAAGGAACTTCACCAGATTTACTTTAAGGCTGCCCAGATCAAGGGACTTGAATTTTCCGTGGAAAAAGGGGAAAAGGTCCCCGCAAATATTATTCTGGACAGGGTCAGGCTCAGGCAGGTCCTGATGAATATAACGGGAAATGCCATCAAGTTCACCTCATCCGGATTTGTGAAACTCACGGCCGGGCATCGGCACCTTGAAAACGAGGCCGGGGACTCGGAACTGTTCTTCATCATCCAGGACAGCGGCATCGGCATTGCGCCTGACCAAAAAGAGCAAATATTTGAAAGATTCAGCCAACAAAAGGGACAGAGCGTT
This sequence comes from uncultured Desulfobacter sp., assembly GCF_963666675.1. Classification (NCBI taxonomy): domain Bacteria; kingdom Pseudomonadati; phylum Thermodesulfobacteriota; class Desulfobacteria; order Desulfobacterales; family Desulfobacteraceae; genus Desulfobacter; species uncultured Desulfobacter sp. The sequence continues at coordinate 4,062,745 of NZ_OY762929.1, forward strand.
GACACTTATGGCGGCACGGGAATCGGGCTTTCCATCTCCCGGAAAATCGTCCAGGCCATGGGCGGCACCATTGAGGTGGCTTCAACACCCGGCAGGGGCAGCAGTTTCCGGGTATCCATCCCCAATGTGGAAAGCGGGGACGACACGACAAAGGACACATCCTGTGAGGCGGTTATGGCCCAAACCCAAGGGCAAGCGGACGTCAAAGTGCTTTTTCCTCCGGCTGTGGAATATTCGCCCATGGTCCTTGAAAAACTAAATGCGTTGCTCCCCCTGCTTGAAAATGAGATGCAAGGTCGATGTGAACACCTCAGAGATGCCATGATCATCGGCAATGTAGAGGCATTTGCCCGGGAGATCACGGCACTGGGTCAGACCCATGAATATCCGCCGCTGCAGATATGGGGGGAAATGGTGTCCAAACAGGCCAAAACCTTTGATATGGCCTCACTTCCGGATACGTTAAAATGCTTTCCCACTGTGATTGAGCAACTCGCCCGCCTTGTTCGGGGTTGATGGTGCCCCATGGCACACATACAATGATTGATAAAACCCCAAGAAAATAGTAAAAAGCTGGACGGATGCAAATCAATCCAATTTTTCATCAATTCGTTAATTAATAGGGAGGAAATAATGGCAACAACCAATGATAATTTAAAAGAGGCGTTCGCAGGAGAAAGCCAGGCCAACCAGAAATACAGAGCGTTTGCCAAAAAAGCCGAAAAAGAAGGGTTTGCAAACATTGCAAAACTGTTCAAGACCACGGCCGAAGCAGAACGGATTCATGCCGAGGGTCACCTGGGCGCTTTGGGCATGATCGCCTCAACCGCCGATAATCTCCAGGCCGCCATTGACGGTGAGACAGATGAATTCACCAACATGTATCCGCCCATGCTGGAACAGGCAGAGGCAGACGGCCATAAAGCCAAAATCATGTTTAAATTTGCCCTGGGTGCCGAAGAGGTACACGCCAACCTCTACGCAAAAGCCCTGGAAGCCGTCAAAAACGGCGTGGATCTGGATGTCAGTGACTTTTACCTGTGTCCGATCTGCGGCCACATTGAACTGGGCGCAGCCCCTGAAAAATGTCCGATCTGTTCGGCTAAACAATCCAAGTTCGTTCAAATTGATTAGTTGAGTATCTGCTCGGCCCCCGGCATGACGGCCTGCCCGGGGCCGGATTTTCAATGTCCGGGAACAAAGATATACCTGATCGCCTTTCCGGCTCATGCGATGTTTATGTGCCGTCCCAGGTAATCTATAAAATCCTCATAGGGCATGGGCTTGGCCCATAGATAGCCCTGGATCATATCACAGGCTTCCGTCACAAGGTAATCCATCTGGCGTTGGGTTTCCACGCCTTCGGCAATGGTTTTCAAAGACATGGCCCGGGCCATGGCAAGGGCCGCCCGGACAATGGCCCTGCCGGCCTCATCGGTTTCAATGCCGTGAATCAGTGAAGCATCCAGTTTCAATGCGGTCAGCGGCAGATTCTTAATGGAGTTCAACGAGGAGTATCCGGTTCCAAAATCATCCAACTCCACTTGCAGCCCCATACCGCGAAGTTCCTTCATAATTTTTCCGGCACGATGCATGTCCTGGACAAGACTGGTTTCGGTGAGTTCAAATTTCAATCGAAACGGTGAGGCTCCGGTTTCATCAAATACCTGTTTAACGGTTTTAATAAAATTTTCATCGGCAAATTGCAGGGCACTGATATTGACAGCCAGGGCAAAATTTCCAGGAAGCCGGTATCGCTCCAAATCCATGACAACGGTGCAGGCCTGCTTGAGCACCCATTTACCCAAAGGCAGAATCAGGCCGGTACTTTCAGCCACGGAGATAAATGACTCAGGGCTGACCGGCGGCTTATTTCGGGGGAACCACCTGAGCAACGCCTCCGCCCCGCAAAGTGCACCGTCATTCAATACCTGGGGCTGAAGATAGAGACAAAATTCCCCATTATCCAGACCGGTTTTGATATCCACGGCCATGGCGCTTCGGGTATCCACAATGGCCTGACGGGCCTTGGAGTAAAAACAGATGCGGTTTCGCCCCAGGTCCTTGGCCTCGTACATGGCCACATCCGCATGTTTAAGCACCTCGGTTTCATCCCGGTCCTTGCCGCGGAAAATGGCCACCCCCACCGAGGCACTGGTGTGGTGAACATGCCGGCCCTCCCCCAGAATATAAGGCCGGCTCAATTCCGATCTGATTTTCTCCGCCACAGTCATGGCTTTGTCATTGCATAAGGTCTCATCTCTGCCCAGACACTCCAGGAGCACAACAAATTCATCGCCGCCAAGGCGGGCCACGGTATCCGTTTCCCGAACACAGCCGCCAAGGCGTCTGCCCACCTCCACAAGCAGGGCATCCCCGGTATCATGGCCCTTGGTATCATTCAGGCTTTTAAAATTATCCAAATCCAGCATAAGTACAGCACCATAATCTTTTTTCCTGCCTGACAAGGCAACGGCATGGGCCAGCCGGTCCATGAGCATGCGTCGATTGGCAAGGCCGGTCAATGCGTCGTACAGAGCCAACCGCCTGATTCGATTTTCGGCCTGCCTTCGTTCGGTGATATCCCAGATATAACCATACCATAATGTGCAGTCGTCCATCATCCGCTCCGGCGTTGCGTGTCCCTCCAACCAGACCTCTCCTTTTTCCGGATGCTGAATTCGAAACTGAGCATTCCAGGTTCGCAGCGATATTGCAGAGGCGTCAATGCTCTCTTTAACTGCGTTGAGATCTTCTTCACAGATAAGATCTAAAAGAGCCTGGGTATCGTTTTGGAGCGCATCCGCACTGACACCCCAGGTCTGAAGTACGCCCCGGCTGACATACGGCATGCACCCGGCTTTGTTTTTGTCGCGTTTATACTGAAAGATAAATCCGGGAATATGCCGGGACAGCTTATCCAGGCGGTTGGACAGCTCTTTTCGCTCGGTGATGTCATGGATGGTACCTGAAATTTTCACCAACCGGCCATCACTGTCCTTTGCACTGGCAACCTGTTGATAAACAAGTCGTTCAGATCCGTCCGGACGGATGACCCGAAACTCCATACTCAATGCGTCCGAATTGCCGGCAAGTGCATCCAATTGACGTTTAACCGTATTTTTATCTTCGGGATGGACACACTCAAATATATTTTCTTTGTCCATTTCAGCGGTGGCCATGGGCCGGCCCACAATCTCATACACCTGTTGGGAACAGCTCAAAGCACCGGAGGCTATATCCATTTCCCAATCCCCGACCAGGGCCAGCCTCTGGGCCTCTACCAGGCGCTGGTGGGTGTCTGTCAGTTGCGCCACAGAGACCTGAAGGGAGTTAAGGGCCCGGCGCACCTGTTTCTCCAAAGGCCAGAAAATAAAAAGGGCCTCCAACAGCAGCGCAACCAGAGTGACCAGCCAGATAATCCGTTCAAATCGTTCAATCCTGATTATGGCAGACCTGCCGATGCGCTCATATTCATCAACGGCTGCATCCAGAAGCGGATCCAGCACATGTGGACCGTAGTTCACTAGATAGATATAGTCAATGGAACCGATGGACAAACTGTCCATATCTGTTTCGTACACCTGCCTGGCCCGGTCCAAAAATCGTTGAAGCGCAGAATCCAGACCCATCATAGGATCCTCATAAATAGTTTCCAGTGCTTCATTGGTCACTTTAGGAATCCGGGTTTCACTGTCACCCTGCCTTAACGCCTTGTGGACGGCCTGCATTTTATTTATGGTCAGTCCCACCTGGCTCCGGGCCTGATCGAACTCTATTTCATCACGGGTGGACGCCATCACACTTGCAAAATAGGCAATGCGGTTGGTAAGGCCGGCCTGGTGCCCGGCAAGATTAATCAACTGGGAAAAATCACGCTGTTTTGCAATCAGATGCTGCATGGAAAAAAAGGAGGTGGAAACAAGAATGGCAATGGCACTTAAACCAAATACATAACGAAGCCGTAAATTCCCAACAACACTCAAAGGTAATTCCTCCCTCGTGTTTTAAAAATATTGAAACAATCTTTTTGTTCAATACCTGATTAACTTTTGCTATCCGAAATAAGAGTTGGCGCGATATCACGTCATTATGAACGATTAATCGCCATTATATTTACCATTCATTTATTAGCATCAAATTAAAACCCAAGGCGAATTTACACCCTGGCCCAATAAAACAGAAGTGAGTTGTGATAAAAGATGATTTGTCCACACAACAAATCGATTTAAATCGGCAGATAAAAAAAAGAGTATCCTGTAAAAAGTCTATATAGATAGATGGCGTCCTAAAAAAAAGGCGAACAAAAGGACAATTTGCCCTTTTGTTCGCCTTTCAATTGACTAAACCGCTTAAACGATGAATTATACCTTAAATTTACCCACCAGCTCATGCAGTTTTTCGGACAATGCCGTTAACTCTTCGGCCTTTGTGTTCACCTCACCAATGGATTCAGATACCTCCTGTACCGACTGATCGACCTCTCCAATTTCTTCTGATATGGAGCCGATCAGATCGGAACTGCGGTTCACATTCTCATTCACGTTTTGAATGCCTTCGGAGGTCTGGGAAATATTCTGGGAAATCTCCTGGGTCACGGTTGCCTGGCTCTCCACTTCCTGGGAAATGGAGGAGACAATATCGCTGACCTCATTGATGATTTCAAGAATCTGGCCGACTTCGGAGACGGTTTCATCGGTGGCACCCTGGACATTGCCAATCTGCACCTTCACCGATTCGGTGGCTTCGGCGGTCTGTTTTGCAAGCTCCTTGATCTCCGAGGCCACAACCGTAAACCCTTTGCCGGCCTCACCGGCCCGGGCGGCCTCAATGGTTGCGTTCAGGGCCAGCAGATTAATCTGTTCGGAAATATCTGAAATCACCTCTGTGACCTTACTGATTTCCTGGGCACCTTCTCCCAACCGGCCCAGTTTTTCAGAGACATCACTGGCCTTGGAAACGGCGGATTCTGAAATGGTCCGGGAATTTTCCGATTTTCGTGCAATTTCACTGATGGTGGATGTCATCTCCTCGGTTGCGGCAGCAACCATATTCACATTGGAAGCCGCCTCTTCACTGGATGACGCCAGGCTCATCATATTGGCACTGACCTCTTCGGCACCGGATGTTACGGCTTTGGATCGGGTAGACATGGATTCGGCGCCATCGGTCATCTTAACGGCAATGGCTGACAGATCCCCCGAACTGGTATTCAGTGACCCGGCATCAGACACGATCTGCCGAATCAGCTGCTGGAGGCTCTCCATGAACTGATTGAACCAATGGGCCAATTCGCCGATTTCGTCTTTCGCCTTAATGTCAAGGCGTTTGGTCAAATCGCCTTCACCTTCGGCAATATCTTTTAGCATATCCACGGTGTTGCGGATGGGTTTTACGATCCCACCGGCTGCGTACCAGAGCAAGAAGATGGCAACCACGGCAATGACAAGCCCCACCACGACCTGCATGATGCTGCTGCTTCGGGCCTCGGCGGCCAAATCACCGAACAGCGCGTTGGCCTCTGCCATTACCGTCTCCTGGGAGATCCGGATCATAAGAGCCCAGGGCTTCCCTGTTCTGCCTAACTCTATGGTAGAGAGAATCTCAAAATGGCCATCTTCTTCGTTAATACTTTCAACGCTCTTTCCGGCCTTGACGTTGTCCACATAACGCTCCCAGCCTTTGGGAATAAGATTTTTCAAATGCTTGCCGATCAGATCAGGCTTTGCGCTGTCCGCCACGATCAGTCCCATATCACTGATAATCGTAATATCACCTTTACCGTCGAACAGCTCCCGATCAACGTTTTCTGATAATTTCTGGACAAAATTGAGATTATAGTCGGTGCCGGCCACACCATAAAATTTATCCCCCACCAATATGGGTACCGACAACGTGGCCAGCCAGACCTGCTTACCCTGGACGATATAGGGGAGTGGCGCCAGGACGCTTTCCCTATGCTCCTGCCTGGGGACGATATACCAACCGCCTTTAAGAACACCGTTGGGATGCTTGTCCATCGTATCGTATTCCACCAAAGGCTGTACTGCGATATTGCCGCTTTGATCCCGGGTCCAGTACGGTGTAAAACGCCCGGTAACCGCATTGTTTCCGTCCCGGCCGTTTTTAAACATATCATCCTGGCCGTCTATGGCATTGGGTTCCCAACAGGAATAGGTTCCGTTGAAATTCGGATTCGATTTGAGCACCTTCAGCAAAATCGCATTAAGCTGGTCTCTTCCCACTTCCAGGCTTCCGTTTTCCCTGGATTTAGAAACCATAAAAACATCCGCCATGGTCCTGGCTCCGTCCAAAGCGACCTGGAATTGGCTCTGAATTTTTCCGGCATAATTGGCGGCCAGATTCTTCAGGATATCCAGCACTTGGTCTTCGGCCAGAGAAGACACTCTTGATTTAACCATGTTGCGGCTTACTGTGCCGGAATACAAGCCATAACCCACCAGAATGGCCGATGAGATAATAAGACAGATACCCGCCAGTCCAGCAATCTTCATTCTGACAGACTTAAAATTCATGAATAATTCTCCCTCTTTTGTTTTTGCGCCGGCTTGGGTCCGCAACGCTTAAATTAAGGATTTACGGATTAAACGAAAATTAAATAACAAGATTTTTTGGGATAACTTTATCGTCGTTTGAAAAGTATATTACAACCTGAAATTATTGTAAATATCTTTTCGCGAAAAATCAAAAGCACATCCGTTCTAAAAAAACGCGGGTTGTCTTGCGAAAAGCAATAGCTCGCCGATAGGTTTACCGGCGCTGTTCAATGAAACGCCTGAGACCCTGTCTGCAGTTCATCCCAATTAGCACACACCTCTCTTTTTTCGTTGAATCTTAAACTGTTTCAAATTAAATTAGAGCCTGACATTGTCAATAAACTTGCATTAACGGCAGGAAAAAAGCCTGTGGGGCAGCTAAAAAATATGAATGAAAAAAAACTCGACCACCTTAACCTGCTGTTCGATATGGGGGAACTTGCCTCCATCATCACCAGCGGCTCCGACATTGAAGCATTTTTAACCGGTGCCAGCGAACTTGCGGCAAAGCACCTCCAGGCCCATGTCTGCTCCATCTACCTTTTTGATACCCGTTCCAAAGATCTGGTGCTCAAAGCCACCCGGGGCCTGAAGCCGGAAGCCGTTAACCAGGTCAGGATGCTGCCCGGAGAAGGGTTGGTCGGCAAATGCTTCTCCCAGGACCAAATTCTAAGGGTCGGAAACGCAAGAACAAGCCCGGGGTTTAAATATTTCGACAATGCCGGGGAAGAACCCTTTAACTCTTTTCTTTGTGTCCCCATCCGGCGCGGGGTGGTGAAAATCGGTGTCCTGGTTGTCCAGCACCGGGAGATGGACCATTTTACCCTGTTGGATGAGCGGGCATTGAGAACGGCCGCCACCCAACTGGCCGGTGCCGTTGAAAATGCAAGGCTGCTCATGGCCCTGGAACCGGAAGCCGCGGAGATGGACGAAGATACCGACGCCTATTCAAAAAAATTTCCAGCGTTTATTAAAGGCAAATCCGACGGGTACGGCATGGCCTATGGCACCATCCGGCCTTCAAGAAGAAAACGCAAAGCCATTTTGTTTGAAGCGGGCACATCCAATGTCACCTATTCCCTGGCTGATTTTCAAACGGCCGTGGCAAAAACCATTGATGAATTAAAGGCCCTGCAGGACAAATTTGCCGCAAGCCTGCCGGAAAGCGAATCTTTGATTTTCACAGCCCATTTCATGATGCTCAAGGATAAAAATTTCACGGGAAAAATGAAAGCCCTCATCGAACAGGGGATCTCACCTGTGAACGCCACCCAGCAGGTGGTGCTAAAATACATCAAAGTCTTTTCGGACAATCCCAATGCCTATATGCAGGAAAAAGCCGTGGATGTTGAAGATTTGGGCATCCGCCTGTTGTCCCATCTCAAGGCCGTGCACACCCCCAAAGCCCCGGACAGGGGCACGATTTTTGTCACCCAGGACATTTATCCGTCGGACATGATGAAACTCACCGCCGACGGTATCCGGGGCATTGTGCTGGTGGGCGGCGGGGTCACCGCCCATGTCACCATTCTTGCCCGGTCCCTGTCCATTCCGCTGATTATTGCCGATGATCCCGTGTTTATCGACCTGCCCGACACCACCCGGCTGCTACTGGATGCCGCCCAGGGTAACATTTACATCAATCCGGATGACAATACCCTTGCCATATTCAAGGGCAAACAGGAGGCGGAAAGCCGGGCAAAACCCCGGGATATGCAGCCGGCCACCTACACCCTTGACAACAGGCGTATCCGCTTGCTTGCCAATATCAACCTGCTCAGTGAAATTCACCGGGCCCGGGAACTCAAAGTTGAAGGTATCGGCCTTTACCGTACCGAATTTCCGTTTCTGATCCGCTCGGGGTTTCCTTCCGAGGACGAACAATACATCATTTACAAAGGGTTGTTTGATAAAACCGAACCCGGGACCGTCACCACGGTGCGCACCCTGGACGCCGGTGGAGACAAGGTCATAAAACATACCGATTTCATCCGGGAAGCCAATCCGGCCCTGGGGCTGCGCTCCATTCGTTTCTCCCTGAAACACCGCCAGATTTTCCGGGCTCAGCTCAAAGCCGTTTTAAGGGCCGCCCATGGCAGAGAAAAGGTTCGCCTGATGTTTCCATTAATCTCTTCCATCGACGAATTTTTGGCGGCAAAACAGGTCATGGCCGAATGTATCCACCAGCTGGAACAAGAGGGAGTGCCCCACAAAAATGATCCCGAGGTCGGCATGATGATCGAACTGCCGTCGGTGCTTGCCACCATCGATGAATTTGCACAACTGGCCGATTTTTTTTCCATCGGCACCAATGACTTTATCCAGTATATGCTGGGTGCGGACCGGGGCAATAAACTGGTGGCCGAGCACTACATCTATTATCACCCCGCCGTGAACCGGGGCATTGCCAAGATTGCACGGGCAGGAATCGACCACGGCATTGATGTGTCCGTGTGCGGAGAGATGGCCCATGATCCTGCCCACATCCCTTTTTTGATCGGGGTGGGCATCACCACCCTCAGCGTGGACCCCAAATTTCTGCCCAGGGTCCAGGCCACGGTCATGGAGACAAATTTTTCCCGGGCAACGGCCTATGCCCGCAGACTCCTGGACCAGACCCGGGTCCAGGATGCCGCCGAGGTATTGCACACAGGGTATAGCACCTGCTGACAAAAAAACGGTCCGGATCAATCAGCAGGATTCAGCGTTTCCCAGCGCCTTTGCCTCGGCATCAAAATCGCCTGGGCTCCCATCCGCTTCAAAATAACGGGGATAGGCTTTTCGGTACGCAGCCAGAAGCCTGTCCCGGGGCAAATCCGCAAACACCCCATGATCTTTAACATATTCCATATGCCGCTGGCCGTTGGTATCAAAGGGGTGGAACACACTGTCCTGGCGGCCGTCAAATTCCAGGGGCAGAACACCAAAATTTTGGCACAGGCTCAAGTTGAATGTCGGCGTGGCCTTGACCCATTTCCCGTCCAGAAATATATCGGTATACCCGTGCCATTTAAAAATATCCGTTCCCATTTTGGCCCTGAGCTTGGGTGTGGTCAAATGATTCTTTACATCGGCAAATCCCAGACGGGCCGGTATGGACCGGGCCCTGAGACAGGCGGCCAGCAGCACCGCTTTGGACACGCAGAACCCCGTGCCCTGGGCCAGCACCCGACTTGCCTTAAACCCCTCTTTGCGCAGGGGAATCTCATAGGGGTCGTACCGAATTTGATCCCTGACGGCATAAAAAATACCCACCGCCTGTTTTACGGGATCATCAGAGGCGCCTGCATGCCGGGATGAAAATTCAATGATCTTTTCATGATCCGAATCAATGAAATACGTTGGTGCACAATATAAGGAGAACTGATCAGTTGTCATACTTTTATATCCTGAAAATTATTTATATATCCATGTGTCCTATACTTGTTACCTGCCCTGAAATCAATAGCCAGCTGTGTATCGGGATACATTTGTGTGCCAGGCGTTGAGACAAACCCACCATACCTAAATTTAACTACGGAATACACGGACGACACTGAAAATGTAATTTCGTGACTTCCGTGCATTCCGTGGTTAAATGTTTTTAATCGCTTGTTATATGCTACTTCAGACGGTTAAAAAACGGTCCGGCCGACGACTCTGGAATGAATCTTGTTAGGGAAAATACCATTAAAAAATCATACTGAAATAATAAACGGAGTAACGCCATTGACACAACAAAGTGAACCCACCGGCAATTCGGAAAAATTTGATTCCATCGTTATCAATGAAGTACAGCTGCTTTTGGCCGAAAAGCGAACATCCTTGGCAGTCATGAGAACCGGGATTGCGGTTCTGGCCCTGCCCTTGTCCGTGATCGGACTATTGATTGCAACATCCAAATACTACAATATTTTCAACGTGATGCATCTGGTTATCCCCTTTGCTGTTCTCAATCTTGGACTCATTATTCTGGGCTGCTACCTGATTACCCGGGCTGTGATCAAAATGAGCTGCTATGACAGACACATCCAAGAATTAAAGGTCAAATTCAGTGCCCTGGACCAATTTATACAATAGCCGGACACCCAGCGGTCTGGCATAAATTATGCTTTTATATTTTCCAAGGCGTGCATGGGACAGGGCACACCAAGGGACGCTCCCGGCAACAAATACCAACCGGAAAGAGAAAGACCATGAAACCATACGGCAGAAAAATTAAAAAACAGGTTGGAGAAATGCTTAAGCTGCACAGCCGCAGTAGGGCCCTGGCACAACTGGCCCGGATTCCGGATACCCAGCTCACAGGCCATCTGTTCTCATACTTTTATAATATGGATGAGTTGATCAAGTTTCGCAGTGTGACCGCCATGGGGGAGCTTGTTGCAAGGATTGCGGATAATGGAATGGAAAACGCCCGAGTCATCATGAGGCGACTCATGTGGAACTTGAATGATGAATCCGGCGGCATCGGCTGGGGGTCTCCCGAGGCCATGGGAGAAATTCTAAGTAAAAGCCCGCCCCTTGCCCGGGAATTTAAAAGTATCCTTTTCTCCTATCTGGACCACAGGGGAAACCACATAGAGCATGAAATGCTGCAGCGCGGGGTTTTATGGGGTATCGGCACATATCTTGGGACTGCCCCCGACACGCTGACCGATGTGACCCGGGAGCAGCTCCAGGCCCACCTGTTTTCCAAAGATCCGGTGAAATGTGCATATGCCATCCGGGCTTTGTCCAATGCCCATGCCTTTGAATGTATGGCCCTGCCCGAAGATCTCCAGGCAGACACAACAACCGTTGACATTTACACCCGGTGGAATTTTACCCCCACCCGGATATCGGATATGATTTGGGCCTGCTCTCCCGAACAAATCATGGCCGGAAATCAATAATTACCAAGATTGCTTACCCTGGTGTGAGACGATTAAAGAGAATTTGCCATGCTGAAAAAAAAATGTGACATAAACATCGCACGCACCATTGACCTGGCTCATAAAATGATAGAACTGGCTCAAAACGGCTATGAACACCATGATGACCCGGGGTGTGGTGTGCTTTACGGCATTTTGCTGGACTCAGGATATAAAATTCTTGACCTGGCGGAAAAAGAGAAGCAGGCTCACATGTTAAAAGGCTGGTGGGTGGAATCCATGGACAAAGGAACAATTTGATGACTGACGCAAAACAACCGGTAATTGATCTTGGCTGCTGCATTGAATGTGGTGTATGTATTGATCTTGCCCCACACGCCTTTGAAATAAATGATGCGGGCTATGTGGACCTGCTGCCCCTTGACAGCTATGAGGATGACGAAGAGGTCCTTGAAGCGGTGAAAAACTGCCCCAAAGACTGCATTACCTGGGAATAAGTGCCCCATGTTGTTTGTTACTCATAGAGCCCTTCAATGATAATTTCAGGCGCCTGGGCGTTCTTTTTTTGTTTTTTGATGAACTTTACACCGTAAACGGTAGGCGTCACCTCTAATATTGACGAAGCGATTTTTATCCGGGTCCCGGCCTCCACCTGATTTTTTACCCGGATGAAACTATGGTCCGACACATCCCGCCCGGACTTGTTCAGCTTCAGGTAATCCTTTTTCACCAGAAGTTCTTCAACTTCCCGGCGAAGTTGTTTTATCTCATCCGCATTTTTTCCTATTTTCTTCATCAGCAGCTCTTTTCGAACCTTGTATTCTTTGTCCTGCCGGGCTGTTGCATTAACCGATGCCTTATACATACGGTATTTAAGATCATGGAGTTTACGAAGATGCGCTTTCCGGTCCTCCGGCCGGATACTTTTCAATTCCAAAAAGAGGTTAGCTAAAAAGATCTCTGCCGCTTGCCAATCCATGGGATCGGCATCGTTTTGTTCCAACGCCGATTTAAGTTGTTGGATCATGGCCGAAGCGGGCATGCCGGCGCCCAGCGGTTGAGTTACGGCGTCGTCGTCCATTTGTTTCAAAAGATATTGAAGAATGGTCTGCTCGGCCAGGTAACTGTCCTGCATCCGGACTTTCCCTTCAAACTGACGCTCAATTTCCCGCAGTTCCGTTTTGTACAGCAATGTCTCCAGACGCTCTTTTCCAACGTTTAACGCCTCGTTAACGGCTTTTAGCTTGGCACTTGGATTTTTACCGACCTGCAGGACCGCAGGGGCATGGTTTCGGGTATAAACATTTTTCAGCATGATTTCGTCCAGCGCGCATACCCTTGAAGAAAATAGATCTGAATTAGGGGCAATCACCCTCGCGGCGCTGACAACCACCGCATTAACGATTTTTTTGTTGATATGAATCTCGCCATCCGCACTGATCGTACGCATATCTTCATCCTGGCCAAGATAATATTTAACACTTCCGTGTATTTGAATTTTTCCCGAAGCCTCTAGGCGCCCCCGCACATCGCCGGATACCACAATGTCGTGGCACTTCACCAGTGCACCGGGGCCGATGTCCCCCTCCACCTTGAGATTGCAGTTCAGATAGCGGTCACCCAAATGTTCTGAGACGTTTCCGGACAGATGGCGGGTCGGATATGAAATGTCGGCCTGTGTGACAAACAACGTCCGTCCTTTGAACAGAATGGGCCTGCCGTCAACATCGGCAAAAAACAGATCGCCTTTTTTCATCACACCGTTACCGTGGGCCAAATTGGCCACCCGGCCTTCCGGTGTCGTAATCTTAAAGCCGAAAACATCCACCCCCGACCGGCCTTGCCTGGGCGGAAAAATCCTAGCGAGAATATCGCCTTTTTTGACTAATCCGGCACCGGCCCCGGAGGCTTTTTTTTTGCCTGCGCCCTTTTGGGATGTGTCAAAAAGGATTTCCGAGGTACCGTCCACAGGTGCGACCGGCGGCGTTCCCTGGGCAACTTTAAACGCATCTCCCACGCCGGCTGTTTTAAAAAATTCTCGGATCTCTTGTTTACCGCAGATGCCATGTGTAATACCGATGGTCCTAAGCCATGCCAGAAAATCACTTATCTTCAGGTCTTGTGAAACGGCTTTTTTAAGCGTAATAAAGGCTGATAATTTATTTTTTGAGAACCGATATTCAAAAAACTGGAACAGCCCTTTGCCGCGATTACGTTCCTGAGTGTATAAGGTCAGTGCCTTTTCAAGGGAAAGACGCTGTTTTTCAAGTGTTTTTTGTATTTTAAGAATCGTTGTCAGATCTTCATCGGAGAGTCCGAACGACTCTTGAAAAATTTGTCCCAGGTAGACTTTATCTTGAATTTCAGCATTTCGGACGTTCTGTATTTTCAATGCCTGGTTCAACTGGTCCAAAGAGACAAACCCCTTTTTAACGGCAATTGCCCCAAAACGCATGTTGATATTAAGCCGCTCCATCTCGGAAGCGGCCAGATCATTAAAGGACGCGGCCAGGAATTCATCTTCAATGCGGTCCTGGGTTAGAAGGATTGCGGCTTTATTGGCCTTTGATATCTCATTTTTTTCCAGAAGGATATCGCCGATCAATATGCTCTCCCGGGTCTTTCGAAAAATTTCATTCTGCTGTTCAAGGGCTCTTTTTACCTGTTCCGGACCTATAAACTTATTGGCAATGCCAAGTTCGCCAAACCGCTTGTCCAGCATCTTCATCTGGAGATGCTCTTTTACTGCGTACAAAAAACAAATCTGTTCGTCGGAAAGAAACTCACCCGCTTTGAAAACCCGGACCATGGAAATATCCGGCTGCTCTTCTCTTTGTTCGATATAGTATGACAGAATTTGCTTTTCCCGGGCCGGGGAGATCAACCGGCACTTCAGGGCCAGTCTGAGCAAACTCTTTTCTTTAATGTTATCACGTCGATTTTCCAAATCGGCATTCCACCTGGATGAAGTTTAAAGGTTCCTTCGCAGCTCAATGGCCTCTTGATGTTTCGGGTCCAATCTGAGAATCTGGTTTAGATAATCATCGGCCTGCAGCACCCGTCGGTTCGCAGCAAGAATTTTGGCGATCTGAAGTTTAGCATCCAGGTGCCCCCGGACATGCCTGTCTACGTTCATAAAGTGTTCCAATGCCTTTTCCCTGTCACCGGATTCAAGGCAAATCGTGCCGGCCTTATAAATGAGATTATAATTAGACGGGTTGTCCTGGATGGCTTCGTCGATCAGATACTGGGAAAATTTCACGTCTCCATTTCCCAGGCAGATGTCAATGACCTGATTGCGAACGGCGTTGCCTAGTCTTGATCGTTGAATCACCCGTAAAAAAATTTTCAGCGCCTGTTTTTTGAAACCGGCCTTTAAAAGCCGTTCTCCGATGCCCATGGCCTTATCATTGTACCGGGAACTCAAAGCGAGAATTTCCAAATAATAAAGCCCTGTTTTTTCCAACTCATTTTTCTTCAGATAGTAATCAGCCAGGTGAACCCTTGAAATAATATCCTGCTTATTCACCTGAACAGCTTTGAGAAGGCACTTTTCGGCAATGTCGTTTTTTTGGATTTTAAAGTGCAACAGCCCCAAGTGCCGAAGCACACGGGACGCAGAGGGCTTGATTGCCAACGCTTTTTTCACCTCTTCAATGGCCGCTTCAAACTGCCCTTGCTCTTCAAGCGCACGGGCTTTGTTGCGGTGAACGGTAAAAGGCTCAGGGTTGTGCACCCGGTCGATGACCGCCTTGATTCTTTTATCCAGAGCCTTCAGCGTCAACGGTTTGAGCAAATACCCGTCAATTTCGGACTCCGCCACTTCAGAAACAATATCCCGCTCGGCTTCCGCTGTCACCATGATCACGGGCATATCCCTGAATCCAGGATCATTTCTGATATTTTCCAGCATTTCAACCCCGTTCATCACCGGCATATTCCAATCGATAATGGCAAGATCAAAGGCGCCTTCCTTGAGGACCTTCAACCCCTCTCGTCCATTTTCAGCAAATCTGAGTTTGCCGCCGATATTAAGATTTTGAAGCATTTTCCGGATGGTAAGACGCATGCTTTTCATGTCGTCAACAATCAATATGGACAACGCATCAAGCGTTTTAAAAGAATTCTCTTCGGTCATATCGACTCCTTTTCTTCCTAAAAAAACATGAACAGAACGATGCTAAAAACCTTATCATAATTCACCATTTTATAAAATATTGCTGTGAAATCAGACACCAGACGACTATTCTTAAAAATTTCGTTGACTGGTTCCACATATTATAACCATTCCGATACGGTTCTTTTCACGGATGCAAAAAAAATCATTGCGCCTGATACACAAATGTGCCATTTAAGAGACCAATTCGAAAATAGCATGATATCGATTACTGAACGCGCGTTGCCTGGAAACCAAAAATGGAAAAATTTACACATTCTCTGCTGGATCTTCACAATCTCAACCTTGTGGTGGACAATCTTAAAGTCGGCGTCATGGCACATACCACCGAGCGCATCATCACTTTGTTCAATAAAGAAGCAGAAAAAATTACCGGTTACACGAAAGAAGAGGTCCTGGGAAAAGACTGCCATGATGTATTCCAGGCCCCGTTCTGCGGTTCCAAATGTTCCTTTTGCCAGGATTCTCCGAAACTTTCCGGCGGCACCAAAGAGTACCCGATTACCATCGTCACCCAGACAGGAGACACACGCCATCTGGAAATGACCGTCTACTGCATTCAGGACAATGAAGGTGAAATTCAGGGGGTTGTGGCCTCGTTCCGGGATATGACCGATTCCATACGCCTGTCACTGAAAGCCGAAGATCTTTCCAATTTTGCAGGCATCATCGGCAAAGACAAAGCCATGCAGGACATTTTCCGGCAGATCCGGGATGTGGCCCTGTATAACTATCCGGTTCACGTATCAGGTGAAACCGGTACCGGCAAAGAACGGGTGGCCTATGCAATCCATGACATATCGTCCTACGGCAACGGCAGTTTTGTCCCGGTCAACTGCGGGGCCATCCCCGAGGGCATTGTGGAAAGTGAGCTGTTCGGCCATGTGAAAGGGGCCTTTTCAGGGGCGGTCAAGGAACGCAAAGGCCGGTTTGAACTGGCCCATAAAGGCACCCTTTTTCTGGATGAAGTGGCGGAACTGCCCTTAAAGACCCAGGTCAAACTGTTACGCTTCCTCCAGGAGGGCTCGTTTGAAAAAGTAGGTGGAGAAAAAAAGATCAGCGTGGATGTCAGAATCATTTCCGCCACCAACAAGGATCTGGCCGAAGAGGTCCGGCAAGAGCGCTTCAGGGAAGACCTTTACTACCGGCTCAACGTCATCCCCATCCACCTGCCGCCCCTGCGGGAAAGAAAAACCGATATACCGCTTTTGGCCGAGCATTTCCTGCGGGAAGCGGAAAAAGAGAACAAAAAGAGCGTCCCCCAACTTGCCCCGGACACCATCAGGGAAATGATGGACTACCACTGGCCCGGCAATGTCAGGGAGTTAAAAAATGTGATCCAGTTCTCCGTGGTTCGGTCCCGGGGCAGTGTTATCCTCCCCACGGATCTTCCCTTTACATCTGCCAGGCAACCCATGCGGCCCGCCGTATCCAATGAACCCCAGGCCCCTGCGGCATCGTTTACCCGGGGAAAACTCAATCCGGAAAACGTCCAGGCCGCCCTGGTTAAAACCGGAGGCAACAAATCCAAGGCGGCCCGTGTGCTGGGTGTGGGCCGGGCCACCCTGTACCGGTTTCTAAGCGACCACCCGGAGGTCAAAGCCTTTTCAGATACCTTTTAACGGCCATGGCCCGACCGGGTCCACCAGCGCCCGGGCGTTGGCCCGCCACAAAGCATAAACTCTGTTCAGCAACGGGTTGATACTTTCATAAAGCAATAGGGATTTGACATTCTCAATGCAAGCCTAATCTTATGTGCAATGCCTTTTATGCAAGGCAGATAACCACATGTCAGTTAATACAACAACCAAAATACCGAATAGAAAAAACCTAAAACGTACAAATACGAAATTTACAATAATACCGTTAATTTTATGGAGGTATAAACCATGCTGGTACATGAAGTCGAAAATGCCCTGAACAAACAGCTTAATGCTGAAATTTATTCATCATATCTTTATGTGTCCATGGCAGCCCAATGCAAGGCGGATGACCTGGACGGCTGTGCGGCCTGGCTGGAAGCCCAGGCCCAGGAAGAGATGGCCCATGCAGCTAAATTTTATAACTATATCATCCAAAGAGGCGGACGGGTTAAACTGGCCGGCATTGACGCCCCCCAGGTCGAATGGGACAGCACCCTCGCGGTTTTTGAAGATACCCTGACCCATGAGCAAAAAATATCTGCAACGATCAATGATCTGATGGACGTGGCCATTGCCCAAAAAGACCACGCCACCCAGATTTTTTTACAGTGGTTTGTTACTGAACAGGTGGAAGAAGAAGAGAGTGTCGGTATGGTGCTGGGGAAAATTAAGCGGGTTCAAAACTCCCCCCAGGGCATGTACCTTCTGGACCAGGAATTAGGGCAGCGTCAACCCGCCCCCCTGCCCGGAATGACACCGGCAGCCGAGTAGACATGCGGGCTGGATTGTCACGATTGGTTCCAACGTCGGCCATTGTAGGGGCAGGTCTCTGTGCCTGCCCTGACCGGGGCAACCACAGGGGATTGCCCCTACAAAAGATGGCCGGTCTTATGATCAAGCCCCACCAATTAAACGTTTCCAAGGAACAAGAATCATCCGATTCGGCCTGTGCTGCATATTCAAAGCCCATCCTGTTAAATATAGAAAAACCAGGGCAAAATACCTTGGAAAATTTTCCAGGAAAAAACAACTGCAGCGGCTGGCCCATTTGTGCGAAGTGAATAAGGAACTGGCCATAAAAAAGCCGATAAAAGAAATTGATTCGTATGGAAATTTATGACATCTCCCTGACAACGCTTCAGGGCAACACCATCTGCATGGCAGATTTTAAGGAAACGGTTTTACTGGTTGTAAACACGGCCAGCAAATGTGGTTTCACCCCCCAGTTTACGGGGTTGCAGATCCTGTATGAAAGATACCGTGACAAAGGATTCTCCATACTGGGATTTCCATGTAACCAGTTTGCAGGCCAGGAACCCGGCTCAGAGGAAGAGATCCATCAGGTGTGCGCCATCAACTACGGGGTGACCTTTCCCATGTTCCAGAAAATCGATGTGAACGGTAAAGACGCCCACCCTCTGTTTCGGTTTTTAAAAGAGAGACAGCCCGGATTGGCCGGCAAGGCCATTAAATGGAATTTTACTAAATTTCTCATTGATGGTTCGGGTAACCCGGTTAAACGATATGCACCGGTCACCACACCGGAAAAAATAGCAAAGGATATTGAGCCGCTTTTGATATAAATTGTTGTTGCCCGGATGCTGCACGGCATGAACAATACAATTGTGTTTCGATTCCTTTTTTCGATCCGATACAACACCGCATCTTCAAACTTACTCACCACGGCCTGGAATAATTTAACAACAAAACAGAAAAAACGGCCTTAGCAAGATGCTGAGGCCGTTTTCATGAAACATATCAAGACCGGGATGCTTAAAAGAAACAACACCCCGCCCTGCTTTCAGTCAATGTCCTCAAATCCTAAATCCATGGTTGCCAAACACTCTGAGCATTCCATGGTGGCATTTTCAAGATCAGGATATTTCTCTTTGATCTCTTCTTCGGTCATTGTTGATAAATGACTGCATCCGCACTGTGGGCAGATCCCTTTTATTCTGTGATTTTTTGCATCCTTATCAGCCATCACTCCCTCCTTATGATTCAAGGTGTTCATCACACGTTTACCTGAGCCGGTTTCAACCGACCCTACAGATATATTATACAAATGTTGTGCCATATGCTTTATGAAAGCCTTAAGCCGGACCAGGCCGTCGTGGCAAATCTACACTGAAACGTGTCAACATATCGTGCCTCCAAGATTTGTCCTGCAGAATTATGTAGAATTGTAACTTACAAAGATTACAAAAAAAAATATAAAAATTTGTACAATACTTTTTAGTCGAGCATTGCCCAGGGGTGGGGCGTGGGGAATATAAAGGCATCCTTGAATGGGTATGACGAAATTTCGTAATATCAAAAACAAAGAATTTTATCCGGGATTTATATTATGCTATTATAAAGGCCTCAACTATTTCACGTTTACATGAGCAAAAAATTCTTGCCCTTCGCCAATGGTTCCGGAGATAATTTTGATTTATGGAAAATACACGTTTCAATTTAAAATATATCGCATTTTTAAGCCTGTTCATTGCGTTAAATGCATTAACAAGCCGGGCAGAGGAGCAGGGCAACGGTTACAGAAACAGGCCTGTCCTGCTTCAATCTGCAAGCGAATTGGATTACCCGCCTTTTTCCATCATAAAGCCGGACGGCTCACCAGACGGATTCTCCATCCAGTTATTAAAAGAAGTCACAAAAGCCGTTGGCCTGAAAGTCAAATTTCAGGTCGGGCCGTGGCATGAAATCAAGCAGGCGCTTATTGACGGCGAACTTGATGTGCTGCCCATAGTTTCCTACTCTAAGGAACGCGATAAGTTGCTTGACTTCACCGCCCCATACCTGCGAATGCACGGGACAATTTTTGTTCGTAAAAACGAAAACAGCATCCATGATGAAGCCGACTTGAAAGACAAGGCAGTCATTGTCATGGAGGGTGACACCGCCCACGAATACGTGGTTAAAAACAATTTAACGCCCCGCTTGATACTGACCCCAACCTTTGAAGAGGCCATGCGGCTGTTATCTTCGGGAAAGCATGATGCCGTCATGATCCAGCAACTGGTGGGATACCAGATCCTTCGAAAACTCAATATCGATAATGTGGTGGATATTAAAAATACCAGGGAGCAGAGCCTGAAGCCTGAAGCCAAACCCATGTCCGGGTTTGAACAAAAATTTTGTATTGCTGTGACCCAAGGGAACCGGGAGCTGTTGGATTTGCTGAATGAAGGACTGACAATAACCATCGCCAACGGGACCTATGAAGCGTTGTATAATAAATGGTTTGGGCCGATACTGCCCAAACCCGAAGTCTCTTTTTCAGAAATCCTAAGATATATAGCTTATATTATTATACCGATCCTGGTTATGGGTGCGCTTCTAATGGTCCGGCTGTTGCGAAGGCAGGTCGCCGTTAAAACCCAAGCGTTGTATTTGGTCAATGCGCAGCTTGCCGAAAGTCAGGAACGATCGGCCCTTGCAATGGAATTTGCCAATGACGGCCTGTTTGACTGGAATATGGAAACCCAAGAAATCTATTATTCTGTCGTCTGGAAACGTCTGCTGGGTTATCAAGATCATGAACTGCCCAATGACCTCTCTATTTGGGAACAATTAACATCTCCCGAGGATTTTAAACGCATCCAAAAAATGCAAAAGGAGCTGATCACCAAACAGAGGGATCGTTTTGAAATCGAATTTAAAATGAAACATAAAAAGGGGCACTGGGTCGATATTCTAAGCCGGGCCAATGCCGTTTTCGACGAAAAAGGAAAAGCAATAAGGCTTGTCGGCACACATATGGATATTACCGAGCGCAAAAAAGCCGAACGTGCCCTTAAAAAATCGATGGAAGAGAAAATACGGCTGGAAACCGCATTGAACCAGGCCCATAAAATGGAATCCATCGGAAGCCTTGCCGGGGGTATTGCCCATGATTTTAATAACATTTTGTTTCCCATTGTAGGTATGTCGGAATTGCTCCTGGATGATCTTGAGCCCGACAGCGTGTTAAGAGAAAACGTGGAGGCGATTTTTAAAGCAGGGATTCGGGGCAGCGAACTGGTCAAACAGATTCTTGCATTCAGCAGGCAGTCCGAACATAGGATGCTTCCCACCCGGATTCAAAATATTTTAAAAGAAGTGTTGAAACTTTCCAGATCAACCATTCCGGCCTACGTTGAAATTGACGAAGATATCCAGCAGGACTGCGGCATGGTGATGGCAGACCCCACCCAGATCCATCAAGTGGGCATGAATATCATCACCAATGCCTATCATGCGGTGTCGGAAAAAGACGGCAGGATATCTGTCTCCTTAGCGCAAGTCAACATAGAGACTTCAGGCCCGGATTGGATTAATATCAAACCCGGCGGCTATGCTTTGTTGTCCATTTCGGACAATGGGCACGGGATGCCTGAAGCGCTCATCAAAAAAATATTTGAGCCCTATTTTACAACAAAAGAACAGGGCAAGGGCACGGGTCTTGGACTGTCCGTGGTGTACGGTATTGTCGAGGATCACAAAGGCGCCATAAAAGTTGACAGTGAGATCGGTAAAGGTACAACGTTTAAGATCTATCTGCCGTTGATGAAGCAATCAGACAGTGTTGAATTAATCAACGAACCCGAAGAACTCGTTGGCGGAACAGAGCATATCCTCCTGGTTGATGACGAGATACCGATCTTAAAACTGGGTTCCCAAATGCTTGAAAAAATGGGGTATAACGTCACACCACATCAAAGCGGCGTTGAGGCTTTAAACGCGTTTAAAACCGATCCCGAATCTTTCAATCTGGTTATCTCGGATATGGCAATGCCCCATATAGCCGGAGATCAGCTTGCGGCAGACCTTAAAGCCATCAGACCTGATATTCCGGTCATCATCTGTACCGGATTCAGTGAAAGAATCGACAGTGCAAAAGTGGAAGCGATCGGAATTGACGGACTGCTGGCAAAGCCGCTTTCAAGAACCGCCATTCTAAAAATTGTTAGGGAAATTCTGGACAAAAGGTAACATATGGAAAAACCGACACCGGAAAAAAAATTAGTTGAGTGTATTAACGCTTTGAAAAAAACGACGCCCATCAACGATGAACTGATTGAAAATCTCATAAGTGCCGTTGAAATCTATTCAAGCAGAGGAAAAGAGCTGGATGCCTTGATGAACGGGGCTAAAACAGTCCTGCACCAGGAAGGATTTCTGGAATCTGCCAGGGCTATTTTCGACTATTGCAAAGATTTTATCGGTGCCACCTCGGGTTATGTGGCATTGTTAAGTGACAGTGGTAAAGAAAATGAAGTCCTGTTTTTAGAAGCCGGCGGCCTGCCCTGCGATGTTGACCCGGATCTGCCCATGCCCATCAGAGGACTGCGCGCCCAGGCATATGAGACCAACAGCACCGTTTACCATAACGACTTTATGAACAGTGAATGGGTTAATTTTATGCCAGCCGGTCATGTGGTACTCAACAACGTCATGTTTGCCCCCCTTGTCATTGAAGACAAAACCGTAGGTATCATGGGGCTTGCCAACAAAACAGGAGATTACACTGATAATGATGCAAAAATGGCATCGGGATTTGGGGAGTTGGCCGCCATTGCCCTGCAGAACAGCAGAAATCTGGATCAGAGAATTTCTGCCGAAAAAGAGCGTGAACGTGTCATTGAGGAATTAAACCAAGCCTTTGAAAAAACCGAGCAGCAAAAATCAGAGCTTCAAACCGCCTATGCAAAACTCACCCGGATGCAGGCTGAGCTGGTTGAAAGCAAAAAAATGGCGGCACTGGGAAACCTGATCGGCGGCATTGCCCATGAGATCAACACCCCTGTCGGGGTGAGCATCACAGGCATTTCAGCGCTGCTCAGAAAAATTGAGAATTCGGAAAAAAAGTTGGTTGAAAATCAGCTCAGCCCGGAAGAGACCACTGACCTGATCGACTATGTCAATGAGTCCGGAAATCTTGTTTTAAAAAATCTTAAGAGAATCGTGGCGCTTGTAAAGTCTTTTAAAAACATATCAGCAGACACCGGTGGCCACGAATTAAAGCGAATAAATCTAAACGCCTATCTGCATGAGATATTAAACACCATGCTGCCCAAACTTGATCGCAAAAAGATAAATATCAGAATTGTCTGCGATGAAACGCTTGAGATCACCACTTACCCTGAAGCGATTGCCCAGATCATTATCAATCTGGTGATGAATTCGGTCATTCACGGATTTTCAAACACAGATGGCGGCAATATATCCATTGCTGCAGATCTTGAATCTGAGAATATTAACATTACATACCAGGATGACGGTAGGGGAATTGCAGCAAGCCTGCTGCCCAAGATCTTTGACCCGTTTGTGACATCAAGCAAGCAAAAAGGATTCGGCCTGGGGCTCCACATCGTTTACAACCTGGTCAAACAAACCTTTGACGGGGCAATACGTTGTGAATCCACGGAAGGGAGCGGTGCCACATTTTTCATATCTCTTTGTGCCCAATTAGGAGAGACAAGTGGAAAATAAATTATCCATACCCTATGACAGGTGGAAAATTTTAGTGGTAGACGATGAAAAGGATGTTCATCTGGTCACCCAACTGGCCTGTGACGGCATCCTTTTCGAAGAAACCCCCATTCAACTGCTCAATGCCTATTGCGCCGACCAGGCCAGGCAGATGCTTAAAACCCATGACGATGTGGCATTGATATTGATGGATGTGGTCATGGAGACAGACGACGCGGGACTTGAACTGGTGCGGTATATCAGGCAGGATCTTGGAAATTTGGGTGTACAGATCATTCTCAGAACAGGTTACCCGGGCAAAGCACCTGAACGGCAAGTGGTACAAGATTATGGCATCAGCGATTATTGGGAAAAAACGGATCTCACCGCAGATAAGCTCTACAGCCTGGTAATTTCAGGGTTACGCGCCCACCAAAAATACATCATCCTCCAGACCTATTTAAAACGACTTAAAGAAGAAATTTCACGACGGAAAAAAATTGAGCGGGAAAAAGACCGTCTAATTGAAGAATTAAAACAGGCCGCAGCTAAAATCAAACGACTGACAGGTCTTTTGCCCGTTTGCAGCCATTGTAAAAAAATCAGGGACAATGATGGGAAATGGAACCAACTCGAAAGCTATATCTATAAACATACCGAGGCCGATGTCAGCAACAGCCTGTGTCCGGAGTGTGCCAAAAAATACTATCCGGACTATGACATTTATGAGGATTAATGAGCTATCAGTTCATGGCTGATAGCTCATAGGAAAGGCATTACCTCTACTTTCGTGCTGAAGGCATTTTTGTGTTGTTTAAGATTTTTTCTGTACCATGTAATACAACACCGGTACCGCCATCCTGGAAATGAGCAGGGAGGCAATCTCACCAAACATCAACGAAATGGCAAGACCCTGGAAAATGGGATCTGCCAGGATCACCGAGGCCCCCACCACAACGGCCAGGGCCGTCAGCAGCATGGGCCTGAACCGGATGGCGCCGGCTTCCACCACAGCTTCGGCCAGGGGCAGGCCATGACTTCGGCGCAGTTCAATAAAATCCACCAGGATAATGGAATTTCGCACCACAATCCCGGCACCTGCCATGAAGCCGATCATTGAAGTGGCGGTAAAAAAGGCGCCCAACGCCCAATGGGCCGGCAGGATACCGATCAAGGAGAACGGAATGGCCGCCATGACCACCATGGGCGTTATATAGCTTTTAAACCAACCCACCATGAGCATATAAATGAGCACCATGACCACGCAGAACGCCAACCCCAGATCCCGGAACACCTCCAGGGTAATATGCCACTCTCCGTCCCATTTGATGGAGGGTTCGGCCTGGTTGAAGGGCTGTGTTAAATTGTAAATCGTGAGATGGTCCCGGGTTCCGCCAAAATCCTTGGCTGACAGCTGGGAAACGACTTTATTCATCCCAAGAATGGGGTAGACCGGACTTTCTGCTGCACCGGCCACATCGCCGGTGACGTAGATCACCGGTTTGAGATTTTTTCGATAGATGGGCTGGTCCACAGGAACCCGGCTTAGGGTCACAAGCTCCCGCAACGGCGTCAGGCCCGACGCCGGATTTCGGGGATTTCTCAACCCGATATTCAGGAGAGAATCGATCCGGGCGCGCTCGGCTTTGGGCAGTTGAAATACAATATCTATCTCTTCCTTGTCCCGGGGCTGGTGGAACAGATCCACGGACAATCCGGACAGGCCCATATTCACGGCTTTGGTGATGTCGCCTTCGCTGATGCCGTGCAGGGCCGCTTTTTCCTTGTCCACCGTGATAATGGTCTTTTCACGGTCATTTTCACGGTACCAGTCAATGTCCACCACCCCATCGGTCCGGGCAAAGATCTCTTTTATTTTTTTGGCCAAAGCCAGGCGTGAGGCGTCGT
Source organism: uncultured Desulfobacter sp. (assembly GCF_963666675.1). Taxonomy (NCBI): domain Bacteria; kingdom Pseudomonadati; phylum Thermodesulfobacteriota; class Desulfobacteria; order Desulfobacterales; family Desulfobacteraceae; genus Desulfobacter; species uncultured Desulfobacter sp. The sequence continues at coordinate 4,088,336 of NZ_OY762929.1, forward strand.
TGGGGCCGTAAACCTCGGCCACCAGGGTCTGGAGAACCGGCGGCCCCGGGGGCACCTCGGCAACGGCGATGGTGGCCCCGTATTTTTTAGCGATGGCCGCCAGGGCCGGACGCACATTCTTGGCGATATCATGGCTTTGCCGGTCACGATCGTGTTTGGGGGCCAAATTGACCTGAATGTCTGCCACACTGGGTCCCGACCGCATAAAATAGTGGCGAACCAGTCCGTTAAAATTATACGGAGATGCGGTACCGGCATAAATCTGATAATCGGTGACGTCCGGTTCATGTTTGATCACCTGGGCCATCTCCATGGCCACCCGGGTGGTCTGCTCCAGGGTACCGCCCTCGGGCATGTCCAGAATCACCTGGAATTCCGATTTATTGTCAAAGGGCAGCATCTTTACCTTTACCAGGCCCAATACTACCATGGCACAGGACCCCAGCAGCATGGCAATGATGATGCAGAAAAACAGGATGCGCCAGGCACCGTGGGAAAGCAGCGGATCCATGATATGGTGATAAAGCCGGGTAAAAAAATCATCCGGCGCATGGTCCGGATCATGGCCCTTTTCCAGGGCGCCCGTGTCTGCCGACACCGCCGCTTTTTTGCGTTTTAAAATATGGGTGGCGGCCCAGGGGGTAATGGTAAACGCGATGATCAGGGAAAATACCATGGCGGCAGACGCCCCCACAGGAATCGGCCGCATGTACGGCCCCATGAGTCCGCCCACAAAGGCCATGGGTAAAATGGCCGCAATGACGGCCCAGGTGGCAAGAATGGTTGGATTACCCACCTCGGTCACCGCAATGATGGCAATCTCTTTAAAGGAACGGGCGCTATTTTCCGGCAACCGCATGTGCCTGACAATATTTTCCACCACCACAATGGCATCATCCACCAGAATACCGATGGAAAAAATCAGGGCAAACAAGGTGATGCGGTTCAAGGTATAGCCGTATAGATAAAACAAAAGCAGGGTCAACGCCAGGGTGGAAGGAATGGCCAGCATGACGACCATGGACTCCCGCCATCCCAGAAAAATCAAGATGAGTATGGCCACCCCGAACACGGCAATACCCATGTGCAACAGCAGCTCATTGGACTTTTCAGCGGCGGTTTCCCCATAATCCCGGGTGACGGTCACCTCTACATCCCCGGGGATCAGGTTGCCCTTGAGCTGATCGACCTTGTGTAACACCTGTTCCACCACATCAACGGCGTTGGCCCCGGGCCGCTTGGCCACGGACATGGTGACGGCGGCTTCCGGATCATGGCGGTCCCTGGTGCCGAACAGCACATAGGATTTGGGCTCTTCGGGTCCGTCAACAATTTTTGCCACCTGGTGCAGGTAGACGGGATTGCCGGAATGGACACCGATCACAATATTGCCGATATCTTCGGCTGTTTCCAAAAAGGTTCCGGTCTGGACAAGCATTTCGTGGTTATTGGCCTGGGTGGCACCTGAAAAACACCGGCGGTTGGCCTGGGTAAGATGATTGATCAAATCAAAGGGAGTCAGATTCCGGGCCGCCAGCTGCAAGGAATCAAACAGCACACGCACCTGACGGCGGGTACCGCCGATCAATTTGGTCTCAGAGACCTCAAAGATGGATTTCACCTCATCATCCACCTGGGCGGCCAGGCGTCGCAGCATAAAATGGTCATAGGTTTTGGAATGAAAGGTCAATGCCAGAATCGGCACATCATCAATGGTGTGCGGCTTGATCAAGGGTTGGGAAACGCCGTGGGGAATCCGGTCAAAATTGGTTTGCAGCTTCTGGTTTAAGCGGACAATGGAGGTTTCCAGATCTTCCCCCACATAAAACCGGACAATCAGCATACTCTGGCCGGGCATGGAGGTGGAATAGATATACTCCACCCCGGGCAATTCATAGAGCAGCTTTTCCATGGGGATGCTCAACCGCTGCTCCACCTCCTTGGCACCGGCCCCGGGCATGGCCACCATGACGTCGATCATGGGCACCTTGATCTGGGGTTCCTCTTCCCTGGGCAACATGGTAATGGCCATAAACCCAAGTAAAAGCGAGGCAAAAATACCGATCACTGTCAGTTTGGATTCAACAAAGGTGGCGGCCAACCGCCCGGCAAATCCCTGGTGTTCGGGCAACTTATCTGGTTCAGTCATGGGATTTCTCTGTTTGCGTGTTTATGGGCTGTCCGTCCACGAGATGGTCGTTATTTTTAACAATCACCGTTTCACCGGGATTCAGGCCTGCCAGAATTTCCGTGAAACCGTCCTGGCGCATGCCGGTTCGCACCAGGCGAAGATGGGCTTTGTTATCCGCAGCCACAAACACGCGTTCCATCTGGCCCTGGGGCAACACGGTGCCGTCAGGGACAAACAGGGATGTCTTGGCCTGTCCGGGCAGCTTGACCCGGGCAAACTGTCCGGTGCGCAATTTTTCATTATACGGCAGATCGATGGTCACCGGTGCGGTCCGGGAGACAGGATCGGCCGAGGGCGCCACTTCGGCCACCTTGCCGGCAATGGTCAACCCGGCCGTTGGAATCGTGACTGTAAGACTTTGTTCAGGCTTGATTTGCAGGACCAGGCTTTCGGGTACGGCACACACCGCCTGCAGTTTCTGATCATTTTCCATGCGCAGCAGCACCGTGCCGGGTGTCGCCAGATCGCCTGCATGGACGTTCTTTGCCGTGATCACGCCGGAAAAAGGGGCGGTGATGGACGCATAACCGACCATGGTCCGGGCTTCCTGGACAACCGCCTTTGCCACGGCATACTGATCCTGCAAGGATTTGACGGTTTCAGCGGTGGTGGCATGTTTTTTGAGAAGCTTGCGTTCCCGGGCAAGATTGCGCCCGGCCTGGTTAAGACGGGCCTGGGCCTGATTGAGCTGGGCTGCGATCTCCCGGGCGCTGATTTCTACCAGCATATCGCCCTGGGCGACACGAGACCCTAAAACCACCGGAACATCGGTCACCACGCCGGTCACTTTGGCGGCAATGGCCGCACGCTCAACCGCCTGCAGAGTGCCCACAACCTCAACAAGGGTGGGCACGGTCTGTTCAATTACTATGGACGTCTGCACGGCTGCAGCAGGCAGCTCATGAGGTTCCTCCTGGGCCTGGGCACCGACGCCCGGCAACAGGATCATCATCAAAACAAAGATAAGGTGCGTACGAATTTTCATTGTGATAACCATTTTTTTTAATTATTGATCCTAAAATTATTGATCTGCGTATTGCAGTAACCCGCACGCCCGCCTTAGGTTCGCCACCGCAATGCGGTGTTCTGCATTGGCCATCGCGTGGCGCACCTGGGCTTCGGTCAACCGGTTTTCCGTATCAATCAGGTCGGAAGAGAGCACAAGACCGGCTTTGAATCGTTCCCGGAACAGCCGGGCGGATTCCCTGGCGGAAGTCACCATTTTTTCGGTGACCCGGCACCGTTTGTCCGTCTGGTCAAGATTCAAAACCGCCTGCCGGATCTCCAGCCCAAAGGCCAGTTCCATTTTACGAAGTTCATCCTTTGTCTGATCCAGTGCGATGTTCGCCTGTTGAACCCTGGCAGCAGTCTGTTTGCCGTCAAACAAATTCATGTTAACGCGGACGCCGGCCATCCACGAATCACCGGAACCGTCACCCAGTTCAAATCCCTTGTCCACCTGATAGGAGCCAAATGCATCTGCCGTGGGATAGTAACCGCTTTTGGCCTGACGAATGCCGGCCTCCCTTGCCTGGATAATAAACTGCATGGCTTTAATTTCTGACCGATCTTTAAAATCCGGTTGAATGGGTACAGTCTGTAAAGGGGTCTGGGCAAGGTCAATCGTCACCTGTGTTCCGGTCAGCCCCAGGACATTCAAAAAGCCTTGCTGTGAAAGGGCAAAGCCATGCTGGGCCTGAATCAGATCTTCTCCGGCAAGGGCGTGTTGCACCTGTAGGTTCAGCAGCTCCTCTTTGAGCATATCCCCCGCGTCATACCTGGCCCCGGCCACCCGCATTGACGCCTCAATGGCCTGAACCGCCGCCTGCCTTGCACTGACATTTTCCCCGGCCTGGACAATGTTAAAAAAGGATTTAACCACGGCAAAGCCAAGGCTGCGCTTGACAGCTTCTTCCTGGAGCATGGCCGCTTCTTTTTGTGCATCGGCGGCAGCCACCCCCGCCCGGCTTCGCCCGCCGTTGTATATCCGGTATGTCAGCTGCAACATAAACTGTAGGTCGTCGGTTTCACCGGGATCGTTAAAATCAATACTGTTGGTAAAGACCCCCTGATTCAAAATGTTGCCGAACGAATACATGGGGTTGTTGGTGCGCGAATATCCGGCCTGAACGCCCAGTTGCGGATAAAAGGCGGAATTGGCTTCTTGTATGGCCGCTGCGGATGCGGCGATTCGCTTTAAGGCAATCTGTGCATCGGGATTGTTCTTCAGGGCAAACTGAACCGCTTCAGGGCAGGTCCACACATCCGGTACGGTGTCCTGGGCAAAGGCAAACGGCACATGAGACATAAGGCAGTATAAGCAAATTACCCCAGCCATGGACACAACAGATGACCTCAACCATTTTTTCTGTTTAAAAATAAAAATCATTTACGTTATGCCTGAATTATGTTTGAACGGTTAAATACATTGTCCAGAGAGTGACCTGAAAAGAATGACCATCAAGCCCCGGTTTAATTGCCTTTTTTCAAAGCGTTTTAGTATTACTCAATCAATATACTATACCATTGTAATTTATCATAACAAGTTTTATCCATTTTTTACGGGGCCGGCAGTGCAGGCGCCTTATAAGGCCCATGATCAAAATAACGGCCATCTTATGATCAAGCCCAACATCGTTATAGATTTCCAGTACACTTGCCGGATTTTTTGTTTTCCATGGTGCAAGGCTTTCCCCGCCAGAGAAAAAACTTGAGAAAACATTACGGGTATTATAATTAATCCATCGAACCAATTGATTGGATTTAAACTTGTGTTAAACAGCATTATTATCATTATCGCCCTGATTGTCGGCTGTTACTTTGCCTTTTCCAAACGATTATCTCGATCTTCAAACTGGAAGGCCACGGTCACGCCGCTGGCGTCGATCATGGGCAGCGGATTTTTAATCAGTGCACCGCTTCTGGCCGGGATCGTGGGCAACCTGGCCGTGATCTGCATGGCCGTGCTTCTTGTGACGGCATACCTTGTGGGTGAGGCCATCCGGTTCAATATCCGTTATTTTGAACCCATTGAAAATCGGGGACGCGGTCCGGCACAAAATGTGGCATTTTTCTCCAGGATTGTTCTGACCTGTGCCTATTTCATATCCATCACCTATTACCTGCAGTTGCTGTCAGCCTTTCTTCTTAACAGCTTCAATATGAATAACGATATCATGGCCAACTGGATCACCACGGCGCTTCTGGTAACCATCGGAGGCATCGGCATGTGGCGGGGTCTGTATGAATTGGAACGGGTCGAAAAATATGCCGTTGCCTTGAATCTTGGCATGATCGGCGCGCTTTTGGCCGGTTTATGTATTTACAATGTTCAACTGGCAGCAGGTGGACAATGGGAACTGCCCCGGATTTCATCGGCCGTCAATTTTCATGATTTAAGGGTGCTGCTCGGGCTTTTAATTGTTGTCCAGGGGTTTGAAACCTCCCGCTATCTGGGCCAGGAACATCCGGCAGACCAAAGAATCCGCACCATGCGAACCGCCCAGCTGATCGCCACAGGTATTTATCTGACTTTCATTGCACTGGCAACCATACTCTTTCACAAAAATCTCGGGTCGGATGTCACGGCGATCATCGGCATGTCAACGCCTGTGGCTTCCGTTCTGCCTGTACTGCTTTCCGTTGCCGCCATCGGCAGCCAGTTCAGTGCATCTGTGGCGGACACCTCAGGGGCCGGGGGACTCATCCAGGATATCCTCCAGGGAAAGCTTTCCATACGCGTCACTTACTTTTTAATTATTATCATCACGGTGGCACTGACCTGGGTAACCAATGTCAATGAAATTATTGCCTACGCCTCAAGGGCTTTTGCCCTTTATTACACCTTGCAATGCATTGTTGCATGGATTGTCGCCCGGCAGAACCGCAACAGCCTGAACAGATCAGCACCACGCCTCTGGCTCTTTGGAACGCTGGCCCTGATCTGCCTTGGGGTGTTTATCCTTGGTATCCCATCAGGATAACAATTGCACAGCAAACAAACCCCCCGGGGCTGCCACATTTGCAGCCCCCCCCGGGGGGGGGGGGTTACCATTAATTTACAGCCGGCAGAATTATCCTACAGCCTTCATACTCTTGGGGCCATGGCCCGGGACAAGCCGGTCTTCCCCTTTGTCAAGACGGAAGCAGACCGTCTCGCCTTCCAGGTACTCCCCTTTGAGTAATGCCATGGAAAGCGGATTTTCAATTTCCTGCTGGATGACACGTTTAAGGGGCCGGGCGCCAAATCCGGGGTCATACCCCTTCCGGGCCACAAAGCCCATGGCATCATCATCCAGGTGAATTGCCAGATTCCTTTCGGCCAGCCTCCGGTTCAGTCCGGCAATCTGGATGGCGGCAATATCCATGATGTGTTCACGTTCCAGGGCATGGAAGGTGATGATCTCATCAATCCGGTTTAAGAACTCAGGCCTGAATGCCGCTTTAAGTGCCTGCTGCACTGCCTGTTCCACCCCATTGGACATACCGTCCTTGCCTGCTTCCAGCAGAATCCTGGACCCTATATTGGATGTCATAATAATAATGGTGTTCCTGAAATCCACGGTCCGGCCACGGCCGTCGGTCATCCGGCCGTCATCCAGGACCTGAAGCAGGATATTGAACACATCCGGGTGCGCCTTTTCAATCTCGTCGAACAGGATCACACTATAGGGTCTGCGCCGCACCGCCTCGGTGAGGTATCCGCCCTGGTCATATCCCACATATCCGGGAGGGGCACCGATGAGGCGCGCCACACTGTGTTTTTCCATGTACTCGGACATATCCAGCCGAACCATTGCATCCCTGGAGTCAAACATGAACTCAGCCAAGGACTTGGCAAGCTCTGTTTTACCGACACCCGTGGGACCCATGAAGATAAAGGTGCCGATGGGCCGGTCTTCGGGCTGCAGGCCGGATCTTGCGCGCCGTACGGCATTGGAGACCGCATCAATGGCCTTTTCCTGGCCGATCACCCGTTTGGCAATGTGGGATTCCATGGTGATCAGTTTTTCCTGCTCACCCTGGAGCATCTTGGAAACGGGGATGCCGGTCCAGGTGGAAACCACCTCGGCCACGTCGGCCTCTTCAACGTCCTCCTTGAGCATTTTGCAGGTTTTCTGCAGCGCCTCAAGGGCCTGTTTTTTCTCGTCGATCTTTTTATTCAACTCCGCAATGGTACCGTAGCGGATCTGGGCAACTTTTTCAAAATCCCCGGCGCGTTCGGCAAGCTGGGCCTCGGTCTGGAACCGGTCAATATCTTCCCGCATGGCCGAAATCCCACGGATAATGGATTTCTCGTTATCCCAGTGCAGTTTCAAGGGCCGGATTTCTTCTTCCATGGCGGCTATGTTTTTCTCCAGATGTTCCAGGCGTTCCCTGGACGCCTTATCCTTCTCCTTGATCAGGGCCTGACGCTCAATGGCCGCCTGGGTAAGCCGCCGCTGAATCTCGTCAATGGCCCGGGGCATGGAGTCAATCTCAATACGAAGCCGGGATGCGCATTCATCAACCAGGTCGATGGCTTTGTCCGGTAAAAACCGGTCGGCAATGTACCTGTGGGACAGTGTGGCCGCCGCGACTAAAGCAGAATCCTTGATCCGGATGCCGTGGTGCACCTCATATTTTTCCTTTAACCCCCTGAGGATGGAGATGGTGTCTTCCACCGTGGGCTCCTTGGCCATCACCGGCTGGAAACGCCGCTCCAGTGCAGCATCCTTTTCAATATATTTTCTATACTCGTCCAGGGTTGTGGCTCCCACACAGCGCAAACTGCCGCGGGCCAGGGCAGGCTTGAGCATATTGGAGGCATCCACGGAGCCTTCGGCCGCACCTGCACCGACCACAGTATGAAGCTCGTCGATGAACAGAACGATTTCGCCTTCGGCCGCTTCCACCTCTTTTAATACAGCTTTTAGCCGATCTTCAAATTCGCCCCGAAATTTTGCCCCGGCAAGCAGAGCACCCATATCCAGGGCAATAACCCGCCGGTCTTTCAGGGTTTCAGATACATCACCCTCCACAATCCGCTGGGCCAGACCTTCCACAATCGCAGTTTTACCCACACCCGGCTCACCAATGAGCACAGGGTTGTTTTTCCGGCGCCGGGACAATACCTGGACAATCCGCCGGATCTCTTCATCCCGGCCGATGACCGGGTCCAGTTTTCCCTGGCGGGCCAATTCGGTCAAATCTTTGCCGAATTTTTCCAAAGACTGGTATTTATCCTCGGGGTTCTGGTCGGTCACCTGCTGATTGCCCCGGATATCCTTGAGCACGGACAGGATCACCTCCCTTGTGACGCCTAAGCCCGAAAGAATCTCGCCTGCCTTGTCCTTGCCCTGGGCTAAACTGATCAGGATATGTTCAAGACTGACATACTGGTCCTTCATTTTTGCCGACTCTTTAAAGGCAAGGTCCAGCATCTTCCGCCCGGGTTCGGACAGATAGGGCTGACCGCCGGATACCTTTACCATATTATCCAGTGCGGACGACACCTGCTGAACCGCAGCACCGGGGTCGACGCATATTTTATTAAATATGGAGACAGCAATGCCCTGGTCGTCCGCCAGCATAGCCCCTAAAAAGTGGATGGGCTCAATGGCCTGCTGTCCCTTATCAACCGCAAGCGAATGTGCCTTCTGGAACAGTTCCTGGGATTTCACCGTCAATTTATCAAAATTCATAATATATCTCCATTTTTTGGTTGTATTACTTTTTATTCTTTATGGTGTAAAAGTAATAACGCTTTGGTCGCCGTCAATACCGAACGCAAATAAACTTTATCCTTGGGGCCAAAAAATGATATGATCAAGCTTAAAAATAACAAGTAGTCATCCCCAAATAAGGATCATAATCTATGTGGAAACCAGCTGTGTGTACCAAAGATTGCCCGGATACCTGCGGTCTGCTTGCAAAGGTGGAGAAGGGCAGAATCACAAAAATCAAAGCGGATCCTGATCATCCATTTACCCAGGGATTCATCTGCCGTAAAGCCAATTTTTTCCCGGACCATGTGCACAACAAGAACAGAATTTTGAGCCCCTTAAAACGAACAGGCCCCAAAGGCGCCGGCCGATTTGAACCTGTCAGCTGGGATGAAGCATTAGATACCATTGTGGATAAAATCCAAACTGTGGTGAAAACCCATGGCCCAGAAGCGATTTTACCTTATTTTTATGCCGGTCACATGGGTATCATCCATCGGAATGCTGGCCAGCCCTTTTTCCACAAGCTCGGGGCGTCAAAACTGCTTTTAACCATTTGCGGACCGGCGGCTGGCGAAGGCTTTAAGACCACCCTAGGGGCCGGACCAAGCACAGACCTTGAGTCCTGTGTGGATTCGGATTTTATCATCATATGGGGCAGCAACACCCTGACCACCAACGTCCACGCATGGCCCTTTTTTCTTAAAGCCCGCAAAAAGGGGGCCCGGATTGTGGTCATTGATCCATACCGGACCACGACCGCAAAAAAGGCCGATTGCCATCTCATGATAAAACCCGGCACCGATGCGGCCCTGGCCCTTGGGATAATGAATGTCCTGGTCCGGGAAAACCTGGTCAATGAAGCCTTTATTCAAGGGCAGACCATCGGGTACGATCAATTGGTTCAACGGGCCGCTGAATATCCCCAGGAAAAAACCGCGGAGATCTGCGGGATTTCGCCCCGGGAGATCGAAAATCTGGCACTGTCCTACGGCAGAGCCAAAGCCCCTTTCATACGTACCGGCTGGGGTCCAGCCCGACAGCTTCGGGGTGCCATGGCCATGCGGACCATTGCCTGTCTGCCCGCCCTGGTGGGGGCCTTTGAAACGCCGGGAGGCGGCATCACCCGCAGTCTTGGCGGCTGGCCGCCGGATATTACCCGGCTCACCCGCCCGGATCTGTGCCCCCAAGGCACCCGGACCATAAACATGGTGGAACTGGGGAATGCTTTGACCCAGGTGAATGATCCCCCGGTCAAGCTGTTCTATAATTTTATGAGCAACCCGGCGGCGGTGGCCCCACACGCCGCCCTGGTCCACCAGGGACTTGCCCGGGAAGATCTTTTTGTTGTGGTTCACGAACTGTTCATGACCGATACGGCAAGGCTGGCCGACATTATTTTGCCGTCGGCAAGCTTTCTGGAGATGACCGATATTTACAGATCCTATGGCCACAACTATCTGCGCATGGCCGGACCGGTCATCCCGCCGGTGGGTGAAAGCCGGACCAACCTGGCCATTTTCCAGGAACTTGCCAAACGGATGGGGTTCACCGAAACGGTGTTCAATCTCACCGAAGAGGATTTCATTAAAGGATTTCTTGAACACCCCCACCCCAGCCTGGAAGGTGTGGATACAAAGGCCCTGATGCAAGGTAAAACGATGCGTCTCAATATCGCGTCCAATCCTTATGCCCAGGGCTTTAACACCCCGTCCGGAAAGGTGGAATTCTTCTCCCGGACCTGGCAAAGCAAAGGCCTGGATCCCCTTCCCTGCGGCCAGGTCTGGCGTGATGCCCAGGATCATACAACATACCCCCTGGAACTGATGACCCCGCCCCACCCCCTGTTTCTCAACTCCGCCTTTAATGAAATTGAAAAACTCAAAACACTTGCGGGCCGACCGACCCTGCTGATCCACCCCGACGATGCAGCAGCGCGTCATATCGTCCAGGATGCGCCTGTACGGGTATTCAATGGCCGGGGCGAATGCCGGTTGGATGCAAAGGTCACCACGGACACCCGGCCCGGCCTGGTTGTGGCCGAAGGCATCCACTGGCCGCAGTTCATGGACCAGGGCAAAGGCATCAACCAACTGACCAGCCAGCGTCTGACCGACCAGGGAGAGACCTGCGCCTTTCACTGCAGCCGGGTGGAGGTCATGCCATAGTATCTTTAACACCATTAACCCCAAGGCGACCTAAATAAAATGGCCGAAGACTTCATTCCAGTTAAAAAATCACAAATCTCATTATTCAAAAGTTTCCCGCTCTTCTATTTTTCAAAGGAAAATGAACCGCTGCTATATAAAAAAGAAGGCGAATCATTCAAGACGTCCCGAATCAAGGAAGAGCAGTTTCCGGATCTTTTTATCCGCGCCGCTGACAGGGAAAACGCATCCAGTGCCCTTTACAAAACAATGAACCAGCATTTGAGGAAAACAATTTTTTCCCAGGGTGTCGTTTCCACAAGGCAAACCTTGAGTATCCTTGTCCAGGAAGCCCTTGAAGGCCCGCTGAATGTCTCAGGCAACATGCTTCCCGAAACCATTGAAATCCTGTTTCAAGGGTACAACAAAAATAAAACCCTGGTGGAATTCCTGGCAAAACTGGCCAGTTCTTCGGATAAGTTAGTGGAACACACCGTTAATATTTTGTCCTTGACCATGCAGTTCTGCACCTTTCATCATTTTACTGAATCAAAGGCCAAAACGCTGGGGGTCAGTGCCATCCTCCATGACATCGGCTGCATACAAATCCCCCCGGAGATATACAACGCCAAAACCCAATTATCAGACATCCAGTTCAAGGAATATCAAACGCATACGGTAAAGGGATACCACACCATTACAGACAGCGGCAATTTTAAACCGGAAATTGCCATGGTGGCCCTGGCCCATCATGAAAAGTTAGATGGTTCAGGCTATCCCAACGGGGACACTGAAATATCCGAGGATGCCCAGCTCATCGGGCTGATCAACAGTTATGAACCGTTGGCCTACCGGGGAACCAGCCGCCATGGGGATCCCAAGAAACCGTATAACTCTCTGCAAATTTTAAAAAACGAAGTGATGGCAGGCAAATACAGCAGTCAGATGTTTGTCAATTTTTGCTCATGCCTGACCCGATAGCCTGGGATAACGCATCGTCCCATTTTTCAGCCATATGCGGCCAGGCAAACCCTGCGGCATGGGCTGATAGCGCAACGGATCTGTCCCCAAACGTTTCAGGGTTTACCAAAATATGCGCCAGCCTGGATTCCAGGTCGGCGTCATCTTGATAAATGACATCAGGTTTTAACTGGTCGGGGATCAGTTCCGGGTAAGATAAACGGTTCGGCAGCAAGGGCATGCAGCCATGGGCCACGGCCTCCATCACTGAAATACCAAAATTCTCCTGGATGGCCGTACTGATCACGACACGGCCCTTGGCCAGCCATTTTCTGTAATCTTCCGCCTGTTCCTGGTATCCGCACACAAGCAGTTCACCGTCAAAGCGTTGCTCAATCCCCTTAAAGTCATCGGGTACGGCACCATACCGTTCGCCCATCACGGCCAAATAAAAAGGAATACCCCGGCGTTTGAGCGTTTCCAGTACGGTGAAAAAGGCCTTTGGATTTTTATCATATTCCCACCGGTGATTCCAGATCACCAAAGGTCTGTCAAGACACTCAGACTGCACCTTGGGAACACCACGAGCCTCAATATCCAAATCAATTCCCGGATACAGTACACAGGTTTTAGCCTGAATTTCATCCAGAACCCATCCCGGGCGAAGATCCGGCATTTTCCGGATCAGGCGTTTTGCAGCATTAAAAAAGTCAGCTTTGTGAAATTGTGAATTAAAAAAGACCACATCAGCAGCCACGGCGGATATGATATTGGTAAATCCCAGATGAAAATCCCTTCGTTCCCCAGGTTCCAGGGGATAGCTGAGCTGATTTTCATGGAAATACAAGGCCACGGGCGGGCATTGGGGTCCTGCCAGGGCTTTAAAATCGGTGACATCCACCATATCCGTGGCAAAAACAAGATCATAATCGCTAAAATTTTCTACCTGCCGGACAAATGCCAGGGCACTGCCGCGCATCCGCCATTTCCAGAATCTGGGGGCAAGGGATAAAATATCCACCTGGTGGCGGGAACTCCCGGCAAACCCATCGGCCACCGCCTTGTGGGAACCGCCGTAAAACGGCTCAAGAAATAATATTTTCAACTGAACTCTTTTTCCGAATAAATTTCAACCCGGTTACGACCGGAATGCTTGGCGGTATAAAGCGCCTCATCAGCCTTTGTAATTGATTGGGAAAGCTTTTCCTCGGCCAGGGCGGCTTCGGCCACGCCGATGCTTGTGGTGATCTGCACTTTTTGGCCTGATTCCGTAAACAGTTCAAGGTCCTGAATTGTTTTAAGAATGCGATCCGCCACAATTTTTCCCTGGTCCATGGTTGCATCAGGCATCAGCAAAATAAACTCCTCTCCCCCGTAACGGGCAAAAATATCCACCTCCCGTATGACGGTTTTACATGCCTGGGCAAATTCAAACAATGCTTTATCTCCAAAAATATGACCCCATGTATCATTTACCCGTTTAAAATGATCAATATCAATCACGGCGATCACGGCAGGCAGCTGCTTTCTTTGGGCCCTTAGCGTCTCTTTATGGGCCAGGTGGAAAAATTGTCTTCGGTTATACACCTTTGTCAGCTCATCAATTGTTGCCAGCTTATTAAGCGCTCTTGCCTTGTTGAGCAACTCTTCGGCAGCCCGTGCCATATCAGCAATCTCATCTTGGGCTTCAACGGGCAGGGGCAACTCTTTTTCTCCGGCAATCCCCGACCGCATTGCCTGACTGATCATACTTAGGCGCTCCCCGAATCTGCGGACAACCATCTGCCGGTAAAAAAGGAAAAGCAGAACAAGGGATGACATAAACACACCGATTGTCATGTAAATGCTCTGTTTTTCCCGCTTAAGAAGCAATGCCATTTTTTGGTGGTAATCTGTGGAGATCCTGTCAATATACTGATTGGTTAAACGGGTCAATTTATCGCTGAGTTCATCCTGGGCTCTATTAAAGTCGTTGATCTTCAAGGCGATGGATAAAGATTTTCGTTTCAGTTGTAAAAGTTGCGCCATGGGCGTACGGATATTCTCGATGAACCCTTCTATCAGTTCTTCCCGACCTTTAAATTTAGTATCAACATCCGGCAGGACCGGAATCTTTTTAATTCGGGCAAATTCGTTTTCCAGTTGTTCGATATCTGATAAAGATACGGACAGCGTATCAAATTTTTCTAAAAAACAGAGGCTCCGGGCTATCATGTTATGAACAACCAGATGATTTGTATTGGCATCTGAATCTTTTTGAAAAAAATCAACGCCGATGTTAAGCAGTTCCAGACGCAATCCCTTAGCTATGTTAAGCTGTTCCCTCTCTTGTTTGAGCAGTTGCGCTTTAACCTGGAATATGAGTTGGGTCTGGCTTTGAACGGCCTGGCTTAAAAAATTTAAAGAAACAATATCAATACCTGAATCCTCATTGGACAACGTGGCAGTGAATGTCCCAAGTTTTGAAAGCGCTGTCGTCAGATGGCCAAACGCCTGGTGCAACGCCGCTTGAGACGTTGTATTGGAAAGACTCCAGGAATACCCTGTGACTTGGGTTGCTGTCTGCTGAATATCCTTTGCCCTTTGTATTCTTGGGATCAAACTGCCTGCAACAAGACGGGCCGATACAAGATAACGCTGGGAAAAATAGATGGACAGCGCACTGCTGAAAGTCACGACAAGCACAACCAGCAAAAGGATCAGTGACATCCGCGTTTGAATGGAATAGATTCTAATTTGCTTCATTCTATTAATTTTTTTTCCAAATATTCCGATATGCCCGGCGATAACCGTTTTTCGGATCAAATAAATTTAAGGTATTATAGTGGGATTTAATATTTTCCATGGTCAGAATTTTTAAAGGCACCTTGTAATCGCTGGGCGGCATGTTATTCATAACACGGTTCAACTCATCAACAAGCTGCCATCCCTGAAGAACCAAGGGTTCCGGAACCGTGGCGTTCTGATAACTGCCGTATTTAATCCGCAATAGTGCCGAAGGGCTCCCGTCCCCGGCTGAAATATTTATGGGCGGACCCTGGGCAGAGTTGCCGTTGAGCACAATCTGGGCAATGGCATAATCATAATACAGATCATTGATGGCCAAAGAATATTCCCAGTTGTCATCGTATTTGCTTAACAGCCGTTCTGTGGTTTTCCCCATCAAATTGCAGACATTGTCCAGGGGAAGATCGATGATCTCCAAAAGCTCACACCCCTTGCAGCCTTTTATCATTTGGGCCATGGTATCGGCTTTCTTCATGGCGATGGCAAAATGGCTGTCCGTAAAAATGACAACCTTTGCCCCGCCGTTGGATTCAGCGATGGCATAAGCGGCTGCCGTTCTTGCCACGTCAACTGAATCGGTTGCGACATTGAGCAGAATCGGACTATTGGGAACATCACCCGGAAATGGGGATACATGCCATCCCACCATCGGAATACCGGCTCTTTTAAACGACTTTAAAAAGGGATCGGCAGCTTTTGCATCTATACTTCCCAGGATGAGGCCGTCAGGCCTGAGATCAAGCGCCTGTTTGAAAATCGCCTGCCTGTTTGCATCATTTCCCCCTATATCAAAAAATTTAACATCCCAGTTTATACAGTCAGCACCCTGCCGGACCCCTTCACCAACCCCTAAAATACCTGCATTGCGCAGATCCTCTCCTATGTATGCAATGGTTTTATCCGGCAAACCCGGGGGGCCCGGCGGCGGCAGGGGCCAGTTTTCCGTGGGCGCAAGTGCGGCCGCCACTATTTTTCGGCACTGAACAACAAGGTCATCGGCGGCGTCTTTATTCATCTCCGCAGTTGCGTTGGAAAAAACGCCGGGGCACGCGAACAAAACGGCGCACAGCAGACTGTTTATGGTAAATTTAACGATAAATTTACGACACATTCAAACCTCTTTTTTCGGAAATTTGAGAAGATAACCATGACCAAGTGATTTAAAAATAACACATTAATACAAATCATTCACCCATTTGTTCCGATTTGGATTTACGAATTGAAAACATGATAACCTTATGAGAGGATGCCTTATATTGTTCCCAGCCTCTAAATTGTTGGGGTAATACTCATTCGGCCGTAATAAAAACGCATCGATTGCTCTTACGCGGCTAAAATGAAAGGATATCTATGATGATAGAATGCGCACGCTCTGGATGCGTTGATCGTTCCACGCCATATTCGGCCCGCCTCAGGTAAGGTCTCTCATCCTGAACCGGAGAATCCGGATCTTGATTTTGCCTCCGGCTTGATGGTAAAGTCCGTTCCATGATTGATTCTGAACTTATATCCCTGCATGGCGGCCATTCAGGGCAGTTTTGCTGCCATGCCCAAGACAGCCTTGAAGCACTGATAAAAGCCTATATCAGCAAAGGATTCAAAGCTGTCGGCATCAGTGAGCATATGCCCCCACCCGAACACCGGTTTCTCTACCCGGATGAACTTGACCAAGGCCTTTCGGTCGCGGACCTTGAAAATCGGTTTTCAAAATATTTTTTGGAACTGGAACGGCTCGAACAAAAATACAGTTCCGATATCCGGATATTTAAGGGGTTTGAGACTGAAACCGTTACCGGCAGCCCCGCCCTGGTGCGGGCATTGATACACAAATTCAATCCCGACTATATTGTGGGCTCGGTCCACCATCTCAAGGACCAATGTTTTGACTATTCCAGGCAGGCCTATGATGCCATTGCCGCACAGTACAATGGTCTTGATGCGATGTACCTGGCCTATTTCGACGTCCAGTATGAGATGATCCGGGATCTGCATCCCTTTGTTGTGGGGCACTTTGATCTGATACGCATTTATGATCCTGACTTTGAGGCACGCCTTGAAACCCCCGAGATCAGTAAACGTATCCGGCGCAACCTCTCTTTGATAAAAGACTTGGGACTGGTGCTGGATTATAACCTGCGGCCCCTGGCCAAAGGGGAGAAGATGCCGTATCTGACACCGGCAATTCTGGCCATGGCAAAGAAGTTGGGCATTCCCGTGGTGCCCGGTGACGATGCACACAGCAAAGACCAGGCCGGCATGTTTGTGGACACGGCAGTCCAATCCCTAAAAGATATGGGATTTTCCACCGCCTGGCCCATGCCCCGGTGCATAACGCCCGCCTGACTTTTTATCTCCCAATTGAAACCTGACCAAGGAAACCAATGAAAGCCATTGTTCAACGGGTTAAAAAAGCCCATGTTACCGTAGACAACGCCATGATATCCAGCATTGAAACCGGACTGGTGGTGCTTTTGGGTGTGGCCCGCGGGGACACGGAAAAAGATGCCGTTTACCTGGTGGACAAAATCATCAACCTGAGAATATTTGAAGATGACCAGGAAAAGATGAACCGCTCTTTGCTTGATGTCACCGGCGAACTTTTGGTGGTGTCCCAGTTCACGATTATGGCAGATTGCCGCAAAGGCCGGCGCCCCTCGTTCACAGATGCGGCCCCGCCGGAGCCTGCCCGCAGGCTGTACCGCTTTTTTGCCGATCGTGCGGCATCCCTGGGTGTTACAGTAAAGAAAGGAAAGTTCCAGGCAAATATGGATGTCTCATTGATTAACCAGGGGCCCGTCACCCTGATTCTTGAATCACCCGGAAACTGAAAACCCCAATGTCTAAAGATAAAAATACCATGGATCACCTTACGATTATCCTGGTCCGTCCCCAGGGCCCCATCAACATTGGTGCCGTGTGCAGGACCATGATGAACTTCGGCTGCACCCGTTTGCGTCTTGTCAGCCCCTGCAGTGAATATAAATCCCTTTACGCAAAAAAAATGGCCTTGTCCGCCTTTCATCTCCTGGAACAGGCACAAATATTCGACACCCTTGAACAGGCGCTGTTTGACGTTAATTCAGCCTACGGCACCACCCGCAGATTCGGAAAATACAGAAAAGGGTTTTTAACACCGGCCACGGCAGCGGCACAAATTGAAGCCCAAAAACAAAGTCATCACAGTGCCCTGGTGATGGGGCCCGAGGATACCGGTCTTGGGACAAAGGATCTGGATCTCTGCCAGTATTTTATCACCATTCCCACCCATGACGGTTACCCGTCCATGAACCTGAGCCACTCCCTGGCAGTGCTGCTCTACGAAGCATCCCTTAAATCCGGTGCCCGGAAAAATTTCCATGACCCGGAAGTTAAAGACCCCGCCGGGGGAGAAGCGCTTGAATCGATGTTTGCCCACATGAGAAAGACGCTTTTGGATATTGATTATCTTGACCCCCAGAACCCCGACCATCTGCTGCGGACCTATCGCAGAATTTTTTCCAGCGCCGGGTTATCGTCCAGGGATGTCAGAATCATCCGGGGGCTTTTAAGCCGTATTGACTGGACCGAATCCCAGCGCCGGTTAGCCCCTACCCCAGCCGGAGGGGACAAGGATTAAATCAGTCCGGACAGGCAAGTATGATTTCAAAACGATTACTCACCGTAACAGTATTGATTCTATTTTCCCTTTTCCACACCTCCTGGCCCCATGCCGAAGAGATAAAATCCGCCAAGCCCATTAAAATAATCATCAATGACTGGACAAGCCAGGGTCGAGACCGCCGGCAGCCGCCAGGCAGGACTTGACAGACTTAAATCGTCAATGAATACCGACCCCTTTGAAATTATTTTACTTGACTGGAAAATGCCGGTAATGGACGGGATGGAAACCATTCAAAATGGGCTTAAAAGAAGAAACGGCCCGGACATTTGACTTAGGAAGGGAAACTGCGTGTCCTGCTGTTAGGGGATTATGGTTCCACCCCCTCCCCTGCACAGGCTGTCAAAGGTCCGGGCTGCTTTAGGCGGGAAATCAGGCGGACGGTTGAATTTTAAACTCAACCCGCCGGTTGATCCGGGCGGCGGCCTGATTCGTTGTGGTGCGGACGGGAGACTTTTCCCCATAGCTGACCTCCGTCAGGCGCTGGGGCGAAATCCCAAGATTTTCCAGGGACGTTTTTACGGCATTGGCCCTTTTTTTACCCAGGGCCATGTTATAATCCTTGGGGCCGCTTTGATCGCAGTAGCCTATAATCTGAACACTGACATCCGGATTGGCGGCCAGCCATGCGGCCTGTTCCCGGACCACTTCTTTGCCCTGCTCATCCAATGTGCAGCTGTTAAAGGCAAAAAAAATCTGCCGGGCTAAAAACTGCTGTTTTTCTTCATCTGAAACGGTTTGTTCCGAATCCCCAGGTACAGCGCTTTGCTCAACTGAATTTTCATCGGTTTCAAACGCCTGGGGATCAGCGGCCTCGTGCTCGGAAACGGGCGCGTCAACATTCTGGGTTTCCGTGGCAACGGCTTCGGGTACCACGGTATCCTGTACGTGGGTTGAAGGTATCTGCTGTTCAATGGTATCGGCATCGGTTGCCATGGCTGTGGCAGATATTGAAAGGGAAAAAGCCCAAAATCCTGCGGTAGCCAGGATCAAAGCAATTAAAAATCGAATCGAACGTGTTCTTTGTTCTCTAGTGCATTTCATTGTTCATTTCCTTTCTTTAAATTCGGGTTATGACAGAAGTTAAATACCTCTGCCGCCTTAATTCCTCCATAGTTAGCAACCCCCATGCCAGAACGATAACATATTGAAATTTAAATATATTTAAAATCAAACTTCAAACTAACAATCTCTTTGTTACAAGGATTTCATCCCGGATTACGTTTCTTGCACGGCAGGGATGAACGAACTGACATGCCGCCTGGAGCCAGGATAAAAATTTAACGGTCAGACTTGCTAAATGCCCTCCACTCAGGTTAATCTTGCCCCAAATTTAAAATCTATTTTTGTTTCAAAGGGTTTCCTTAAAGGTGGTGAAGATGGCGGCAAAAAGAGTCTTGATGTGTTACCTGATGTTGTTGATTGGCGTGTTATTGTTGGCAAAAGGTACGGCTTTTGCCCAGGAACCTTTAACGCTGTCAAAGGGACAAAAAATTTATATCCCTGCATATTCACATATTTATACGGGAAACAGACAAATTCCGTCGCTTTTAACCGTGACCTTAAGCATTCGCAATACGGATACGGCAGACGCCATTGAGATTGTTTCCGTGGATTATTACGACACCAAGGGTACGCGGATCAAAAGATATCTGTCTGCGCCTGTTTTTCTCAAATCCCTTCAATCCGTGCGCTATGTCGTGGACTATGATGATAAGACCGGGGGGTCCGGGGCGAATTTCATTGTTGAATGGCGATCTGCAACCCCAGTCAATCCACCGATTATGGAGAGCATCATGATCGGCTCACGGTCTTCTTTTACCTCCCGGGGACAGGCCCTGATCAGCCGATAGCGCTTAATGCCTCTTCAACGGTTTGAAATATTTTAAAAATGGAATAAAACCCTGACAGTTCAAACACATCCTTGACAGAACCCTGCAACCCGGAAATAAATAGATCCTGGCCCTTTGCCTTGAGATTTTTGGCTGATATGAGGACCACCCGAAGCCCTGCGCTGCTCATGTATTCCATGCCTTGGAGATCTAATACGACAACGGTCTGGATTGCTGCCGTATGTGTCGCAATTTCTCTTTCAATCTCCGGCGAATTAGATGCATCTATCCTCCCTGCAACGGAAACAACAAGTGCATCAGGATGTTCGTTTATATTGATATCCATGTCACGCTCCGAAATTTTCTCCAATGAATATAACTATTATGTCCTTAGGTTCAGTCGCGTTTAACGAATCCCTTGCATATATATGCCTGGTAAGAGAATTGCCAATATGCCGTTTTTTTGGATAAGCGCCGAAACCAATTCAACTCCTATATCACATTTCAAATTGTTTGGGTATCTGCAACTTATACAATTTATGACATATTAACCCGAATCAAATCTTACTTATTTTTAAATATGGAGAAAAGATGTAAATTTATGGGCTTGAATTCATCGATCATAAAAGATAGGTTAACACAATACGCGACAATTGACGGCGTCGCAAAAAAATTCCCCAGCGACTATATTATGATACCTGGCCGGAAGCACAGCATAACATTTGTATGCCGCCGCACATGTGATGCCACCATGGTTTGCAGGCAAAATTTTAGATAACAAACAGGCTGATTCAATGGAAAAAAAAACGTTTAAGCCAGAAATTGAATCCGTTTACCGTATCCAAAAATTTGTTAAATCCGGACTCTCTCTGGAGACGGCCAATAATAAAAAAAGCTTTGCCATTGACCTAATCATTGAGGAACTGGTTGTAAATATTGCAACCCACGGAATCAAAGACCTAAAGACCGGGGTTATCGCCGTTTGTACCGGCATTGAGGATGAGACCTTATATATCGGAATCTCGGATAACGGCCCTGCGTTTAATCCCCTTGAAGAAAAAGATCCTGATATCTTTGTGCCCCTTGAAGAGAGACAAATAGGGGGCCTAGGCATCTACCTTGTAAAACAATTTGTAAAAGATATCCAGTATGAGAGAAAGGATCAAAAAAATTTAATCCGGCTCTGGATTGCCTGATATGGCCTTATAAATTTTTACCACCTTTTTCTTACCGGCGCATCAAACAAGAAAAATACCACCATCGGGTTACGCTTTTTTAAAATTTTATAGACCTGCCGCCCAACGGTGGTATAGGCTAATCGTGCCAGGTGTAAACGCGAGACTGTCAACTAGACAAACTGATAGAATTAAAGATATGAGGAGAGCTCAAAACAACCATGTTTTCGACGATTAAGGGGAAAATTTTATTTGCTGTCATTGTGGTCATGGTGATCTCTACCACGGTTAACATCTTTTTCACCCACCGGGATGTGGGTAACGCCATGCTGACAGCCCAGAAGGATTCGGCGTTGAATATTCTTCACTCCCTGGATTTAATTATTGAAGGCGATTACCACAATCTTCTCAGAGAAAAGCGATCGTTGACCCTATTAAAGAGAAGCCACTTAAAGGATACGGCCAGGGTTATCGCATCGGTGTTTGAAGGCTTTGCTGCCATGGATAATTCACAGGGGACACGTGGACTTGAACAGGCACTGTCCTGGCTTGAATCCTCCCCTTTCAACAATGTCAACTACTACATTATCGATGCAGAATCCAATGTAACCGCCGCCTCCGATCCCCAGGTAAACACGCGGTCTTTTAAAGAATTACAAGATGTCAAACACAGAAGCATTGCCCAGGTTATGCAATTTGAACACATTTCACCAAGTGGGGACTTTGCAACGTTCAACCCTGATCAAAGCGAAGAAAACGCCTCTGTACTTGCCTATTTCCGACCATTTACCCCTTGGTCACTGACCATCGGCGTATCTGTGGATATCGGCCGAATCCAGGCGTTGGCGGAAAAACAAAAGGCGCAGATCATCTCCTCTTTGACCGATTACACCCAGGGTCTCAAGATTGCCCACAGCGGTTTTGTCTATATTTTTGGAGAATCAGGTGAAGTTCTTGTGCCCCATGGAGAAAATCCCCCCCAGGCCATAGATACCCTGGCCAACCAACTGACCGGCAATCTGATCATTGACGATATTCGTCAAAACGCATCGGATGAATTCTCACATTTTCGTTATCTGGCGGACAATCCGGATAAAAACACCCGGGAGATGATGGCCCATTGTTATTATTTCAAACCGTTTAAGTGGTACATCAGCGTCATGATTCCTTTGCAGGAAATTAAACTGCCGGCCCAGCGCCTGGTGATCCGGCAGAGCCTCATCATCGTAGTGATGTTCATGGCCGGTCTTTTTGCCATTATCCTGGTCATCAGCCGTATTGCAACGCCGTTGCAGCGCCTGTCGGCCTATGCCAGAAAAATCCCCAAACTCGATTTCACCAAACCCATGGAAAAATCAACGCCGGTGGATGACCTGCCTGAAAAATACAAAGATGAGGTGGGTGATCTGGCCAAGTCATTTATCCTCATGCGCCACGAACTCAGCCGAAACATTCAGGACCTTATTAACATCACCTCAGCCAGGCAGCGCTTTGAAAGTGAACTGGGAATCGCCAGGGAGATCCAGTTAGGCATGGTGCCCAAGACCTTTCCCGGACAGCTCGAATTTGATCACATGGATCTGTATGCAACATTGCAGCCGGCCAAGGAAGTTGGTGGAGATCTATACGATTTTTTCAAACTTGATGACGATCACGTTGTGTTCACATTAGGAGATGTTTCGGACAAAGGGGTTCCTGCGGCACTCTTCATGGTGGTCACCCGAACCCTTATCCGGGTGTTTAGCGGAAAAGACGTATCCCCCGCCCGGATGATGACCAGTATCAACAATGTCCTGAGTTCCGACAACCCCCGGGCCATGTTTGTAACTCTTATCATCGGGATCTTGAATATTCGGACAGGAGAGGTTATTTATGCCAATGGCGGCCACAACCCGCCCATCATTATTACCCAGGACGAAGCCCGTTTCATAGAATGCAAAAAAGAACCCCTGGTAGGCGCCATGCCGGGTATGATTTATTCAAACAGCACCCTGACACTCAGCAACGGACAGGGATTCATGCTGTACACGGATGGGGTCAATGAAGCCATGAACAAGGAAGGTAAACAATTTTCAAATCAGCGGATGCTTGAGCTCGTGTCAAGGGATCGGGATCTGCCGTCGGAGACAATCGTGCAGAATCTTTTAAACAGCATCAGCAAACATGCCGGTGACGCATCCCAGTCCGATGATATTGCCATGTTGATTATCAAATTCCAAAAATAAATGTAACACCGATATGAGCCAATTAATCCTGAATCTGGATAAACTCCGTCATAATATCCGTTTTTTGTCCCGGCACTGCAGGGAACATCACCTGGGCATTACCGGAATTATCAAAGACCCCAGTGCAGACACAAAGATGATCCGTCCAATGATGGACCTGGGGTTTGAAAACATCGGCATATCCAGGGTGCCCGACGGCCCCATAGCAAACCTGCTCTTTCCCAAACGCCCCATTTACATCTCCCTGCCTTCAATCCATGAACTGCCGGCCATTGTTCAAAATTTCAGTACAAGTTTTAATTCGGAACTGGCTGTGATTGAACAGCTCAACCAGACGGCCATTGCCATGAACCAGCCCCATGACATTCTTTTGATGGTGGATACCGGGGACTTGAGAGAAGGGGTCATGCCCGACCAGGTGGTGGAAACTGTGAGAAAAATTCAGCAGATCAGACCCAGAAACATCAATTTTGCCGGCATCGGCACCAATCTGGGATGTTGTGCCGGGACCGTACCGGATGAGTATAACCTGGGGATCATGGCCGAACTTGCGGACCGGATTGAGTCCCAGCTGGACATTGAGGTAAAGACCGTGTCCGTGGGCGGCTCCGTAATGCTCAAATGGATGCAGCACAGGCAGCTTCCCGGCCGGATCAATAATATCCGTTTAGGCGAATCCCTATTCCTAGGCACCATTCCCACCATAAACCAGATGCATCCGGATTTGAAAACACAGGTGGCGACATTTAGAAGCGATATCATTGAGATCAGAGAAAAATTGGTGGCACCGCCCCGGTATAGCGGCAAAGATGCCTTGGGCGTCCAACCCCAATTTACCAGCCGGGGCATGCGTAAACGGGCCATTCTCAATTTCGGTATCTGCGATACCAGCCCGTCGGGATTGACGCCTCTCATCCCGGGCATGGAAATTGTTTCCATAAACTCCAACTATACCCTGGCCGACATCACGGATTGTCGCCATCGATTTAAAATAGGCGATTTTGTAGATTTCACAATGAATTACCAGGCGTTTCTCCAAAGCCTCATATCGCCGTTTACCCGAATTCGTTACCTGGAACACGCCGACAGCCCAACCGACGTATGAATCCATTTAAAATAGACAGATCACGAATTCGCCTGTTTTCAGGCGCCGTTCTCATGCTGATACTGGCACTTGGATTCAACATCCTTTTAACATCCGCCACCCTTGAAAAACTGTATGTAAAAACCTTTATTTCCAAAAATAAAGTGGTGGCACAGGACCTGCGGCACAACCTGGAAACGGCACTTCGGTTCGGCAAAAGCGTAGATAAATTCGTTGGTATGGACAAACTGATCTTAGACGCCTGGCAGCATCTGACCTCACAACAAAAAAGAACAGGTGATCCCGGCAGTCAGGCCAATGAAATTGTTATCTACATTACCCATCCCGATGGACAGATTATCTACAGCAGCAATACACAGGTTCTGGACACCAATTTGCCTGAAATGGGGCAACTGCCCTTTATCAAGGGTACAAAAACGCCCGTGGAAAACAAGGTTATTAAACATGAAGGGATCTATTATCTTTGCCTGCCGGTAAAACAGGGAAGTCAAAAAAACTGGGTTGCCACGGTAACGGTTGCCTTTAGTCAAAAACAGGTAACAACCCTACTGCGCACCATTGTAATAAAAAACATTGCTCTGATTTTGGTCATTTTCTTTAGCGCCGCAACCCTTTTTGCCGTCTTCCTGCAATCTTTGAATCTGGATGCCGGCAGATCAAAACAATCACTGAAACCCATTAAATTCAAAATTTCGGCGGTCCTTTTTATCATCGTCTGCCTGTCCCAGATCATATTGAGCCTGTTCAATCTCATTGAATTCAAAACCCATTTTCTGGATATCTCCACCCAGAAGAATATTGTCATGTCGAGGTTGTTAAAACAGGATATTGAATATTTATTGGCAAAGGGTCTGGATATCCGGAAAATGAGCAAAATGGACCAGAAGTTGAGGGATGTCATTGCCGTCTGTCCTGAACTTGAAGGCATTACCATATCCGATGCCAAGGGGCACCCCCTGTACATTGCCACCCAGCACGGCACGGATAATCCGACAACGTTGAAAAACAAAAAAAACCAGGGCATCAAAACACCGTATCTGCGTGCGCATCCAGGCTACACGATCTCCCGGGATCTGTTGACCTCACGAACGCCGAAAACCGATGAATTGGTCGGTAAATTAACACTTCACATCTCAATGGATGTCATGTTCAAGGAACTTGGCGCCATTGCACTGGATTCCATCACAGTGCTTGTCATCTCAATTTTCTTTTTTGTGGAGCTTTTGATCCTTGAACGCCAGTTCATTGAACGCCGAATCACGGGGGCGGCCCATGGGCATAAACCCCAGGTGCATTACACAACCATCCGCCCGGTGGCCTTCATACTTTTTTTCGGGGTGGACACCTGTATTTCGTTTCTCCCCCTTCACATGGCGGCCTTATATAACCCGGACCATCCATTGCTGGGGCTCTCCAAAGATATCATCATGGGCCTTCCCATCTCCATGCAAATGCTGTTCACGTCCATATCATTGCTGGTATCAGGTGCGTGGTGTGACAAGCGCGGGTGGGCGGAACCCTTTTTGATCGGCCTGTTTTTATCGGGCACAGGGTTTATCTGTGCGTGGCTCGCCCCATCTTCTCTGTATTTTCTTGTGGCATTGGGACTTGTGGGCACAGGCTACGGGCTGTCCCTGATGGCGGCCCAGGGATTTGTTATTGCATACACCACAACAAAAAACAGTGCCCAGGGCATGGCCCAGCTGTGGGCCGGGGTCTATGCCGGCAGTATCTGCGGCGGGGCCACAGGGGCGATGCTGGCCGACCGCATCGGTTATGCCCCGGTATTTCTGGTGGGCGGCACGATTTTGATGCTGCTGATCGCATATGCCTTTTTCACGATGAAAGATGCCATGAAACGCCCCCAGCCGGCCGCCGATGCGTCCCTGGCGCATCCGGAGGGAAAGACATTCACCTTGCCCAGCAAACCATCTGTTTTTAATTTCCTGTTCAACCGCAAAATTTTTGCACTGATCGTATTTTACGGGCTTCCCTGGTATATCGTGCTCATTGGATTCATGAACTATTACAGCCCCATCTACTTGAAAGGCATTGGCGTGTCCCAGTCCGATATCGGCAGAATTTTCATGATTTACGGCATCTGCCTGATGTATGTGGCGCCCTTTATCTCAAAATTAGTGGGGCACGCCAAGGACAAAAAACGATACCTTGTCATGGGAAGCTTCATCGGCAGTCTGAGCATTGCCAACTTCTATTTTTTCAAAGAGACGTCCGGCGTTGTCTCCGTTACGGTCTCCATCTTTTTATTGGGTCTTTCCGCCTGCCTGATCCCGGTCAGAAGCGCATATGTACTGGATTTTAACATCACCAAACAACTGGGCAGCGGTAAAGCCATCGGCCTTTTAAATGCGGTGTTGCGTCTGGGCCAGGTGACCGGCCCCATTCTGTTTGGATGGCTTTTCATCACCATGGGATCTGATTCAGGCATCGCCGTTACGGCAGCCGCCTACCTGATTTTCACCTTGATCTTTATTTTTGTTGGATAGACAAATAATTTATGACGACACAGTTACAGCACAATGCATGGCAATATCTGGAGATGGTCTGTCAAAGGCTTCCCGTGGTTAAAAACATCCTTAACACCGAGGGCCACATGCCCCTTGGCGCATATGCCGAACGATTCAATTGCCACCCGATTCCAGGGTTACAGTCCAGGGATGACATCAAACAGGCCGTGTTCGATCAAATTCGCCCAGTACTAGGCAAAGACATCGCCATGCGAACGGCCAATGACGTGACGGCATCGGGCACGATCATGACCACCACGCACCTTGGCATCGATTATTTTGCCAATTCCGTCCAGGGCAACCTGATTTACGGTGCAGGGATTCTCACCGGCAGATGCGGGGGCACCACCATCCCGATTTTTTGTTTCGGCAACGTCCCTCTTAACAGTTCAACCTTTGCCCGGGGGATTTTGGTCTATGCAGCCGGTTCTGGTGTACAAAAAAAGTTGCCTTTAAGGCTGCCCATATTTCCGGACAGTCAAAAGCGAACCATGGTCAGCAGAGCAAAACCCTTTACACTGGCCATGCAGCAACGGGCCGTAAAAACAACAAAGGCGTGGAAAAACAAAAACTTAATCTGCAGCACCACGGCCGGAACGATTCTAAATCTTTTGGAAGATGAATATGCCGATGATGCGGTTTTAAACCAAACCAGTTACGCAGGCCAAGTCATGATCGTCAATCAGCGGCTTGGTAAACGCATGCTTAAAACCAGCGAGCCCCCACCCGATATTGTCTACCTGGAGATCGAAAACATCACCGCCACTCTGCTGGCCAATGACCTGAACCAGGAGAACAGTCTTGTCTGCCGCATCTTTTTTAACCGCACACTGCGTGACAGGCTTATCCGCTGTTTAGACAGCTGTCCCGGCTGCTGGCAGGCTGAACAGCTGAATTTCAGACAGACGGCAGTAGGAAAACCGGAGAGAACGGCTACGGGCACAATTTTTTTCTGGGGTATTGATAATGATGGACGACGGGTTCCCCTTTTACTAAAATCCATAAACGGCGAACTTTATCTATCCGGCAAAACCGACCGGGGGGATCTCTTTACCATGAATTTTACCCGGGAAGAACTTCTCTTGGCACTTGAACGCCAAACGCTTTTGCCCTCCTTGTTCACCTGTTTTGTGGTCATCTGTTTTGCCAGGGGATTTAACTGTGTGGGCGGCGTATTCCAGGCTGCATATCTGGCCCGGATGAAGCGTTGTATTGCCGACTGCCTTGAGGCACAGGCTGATGCTAAACATGCAAAGATTGTAAGAGACATCACCACAAATCTCTACCAGGACGGGATGCTGGCATTCATGAGGCAAGGCCCGGCCAATGAACTGTTACCGGCAGGTCCCATTGAAATTATTCAAGGGGGCGCAATCACGAGGGACGATCTGAACAAAGCGTTGGCCCTGAACGTGACCCAGGCCCATGTAGCAGGCCTTTTTGGAGCACTTGAAGATGCAGATGCCCCGATTACCCGCCGGGCAAACTGGCAGCACATGTTGGCCCAGGCATGTGCCGGGGAGCTTTCGGGACGCATTCCGGTTTTTTAAAGTATTCCCCCTATTTTTTAGGAGTTTCAATTTCCTCAAATATCTCATCTGCAGCAGTCAAAACATCGACCGGCGGGTCATAACCGATCAACTCGGCAGTTTTTAAATTAATGGCAATTTTCGGGGGGCCTTCAAACAGCTGGCCGATATCCCGGGGTTTAGCCCCATTAAATATCTTGGCCATGGTCTGGGCATAAAATCGCCCGACATATTGAAAGTTCGCCCTGGATATACTCATTAGAAAACCATATTTCACCTGCCCGGAATGGGACTGGGTAAAAGTGGGAATCCGGTATTTGTTGGCGATATTCACAAGATCGGGAATACTGTCTGCATTGACACCGTTCTGGGTGGTCACATAAATGGCGTCTGCGGTTTTTCCCAGCGTGGCAAAGCATTTTTTAACACTCGCCTCGTCTTTTCTAATATCTGCGCTTTCATCACTAGTAAAACAAGGAACGATTTCAAACCCACGCGCATCAGCTACTTTTTTTACACTGTCAAGGGCCGCATAACTTCGGCCCTGCTCGGTATCCTGGTAGGCAATACCGAGTTTTTTGAATCCGATGATCTCATGGAAAAGGTTGATTTGCCGTTCATGGCGGTAGGGGTCTACCCGGGCATGGACATGGTCAAACCCTGAATCTTCAACACTTTTAATAATACCGGCAGCCAGGGGATCTGTGGTTGAGATAACAAGGGTGGGGACGTGGTGATCATTTACGGCAAGCTTGAGACCTGCCTTGGTACCGGCTGCGATAATCAAATCAATATCTTTTTTGTTGTTCAGCCGGGAAATAATTTGGGGCACCATCTTTTCAATAAGCGGGGTGTCCCAGTTCCCTGTGTAATGTGCGTTTTTGACAAATTCAATATACCGGCTCCGGGTGCCCGTTGCCAACCACTGCCACAATTGAGCCGTCTGTTCACCGGACTGTTCTGGGATTTTAGCCTTTTCCATCCATCCCATATCCATCAATCCCCTGACAATCCCCAGAAAATTGAGTTGGTAATTAACGTATTCACCGCCTTCAAAATATCCAATCCGCCATTTTTTGCCATGGTTCGTAACCGGCTTGACGCTGAAATTACCTTTGTCGGCAGCCATGACCGAAACAGAAGAGATCAGGGAAAAAAACAGAACTGAACACAACATTTTTTTTATTACTTGCATTGGCGTTATCCCTTTCATCAAAACAACGGACAGTTAAATATGGAAATTACCCATATCACAAAATGAGATATTATTGGTATAATTTCTCGGAATTTAATCGTCCCGTAACGGGAGCCATTTTTAAACGCTGCTGGAAACCGATGGAAAATGAATACAACAGATTACTTATGAGGAGAACTCCCAACAGGGTAAAAGTCATGAGAATTTAAGCTTCAAGGGGCCCAAAGCGACAACGCCGGCATATTGCGGCAACACATTGAACCAAGGAAGATGAAATTCTCATGGCTTCCCAAAAGGGTAAATTTAAATCGCAGCCATGAAGCGCCCTGAATGATCCACACCCAGCCCCACGGCGAAACACATATAATTGCAGTTTATTACGAAACTTCTATCTTAAGTTAAAACAGGATCAGAATGGATCTATTCGACAATCTCCAAAATAACCCTTTTTTGTTCCTTTGCAGAGGCACAGGAAAGAATGGTGCGCATGGCCTGGGCTGTTCTTCCTTTTCTGCCGATAACCTTTCCCAAATCCTCTTTAGCCACCCGTAATTCCAGTACAAGGGTCTGCTGGGCTTTAATCTCTTGTACGTCAACCTGTTCAGGATCATCAACCAGTGCTTTCGCCATAAGTTTGATCAACTCTTTCATGAACGAATCTCCTTTAACCAAAATGACAATGAATAAGATATTTAAGTTACAACATTTAGCTGTTTAATGGCTGACTTTGTTGAAATATTCGATATAGGATAGCATAACTGGCTATAATCACAAGCCCTATTTGCAGTACTTTTAAAGATTTTATGCAAAAAAACGAAAGGATAGCGCAGATAAAATTTTTTTTCTCGGTAAATCCATTAAAAAAATTCAAGTGCCGGGAAAGTAAAAAAAAATTTTCAGGGCACGGAATCCCAAGCATAGACCATGACCCGGGCAGTAAAATCCGGTGACGATGACGTCTTTCTTCGTACCATATCGCAGGGCTAATCGTAAAAACAATAGGACGAAAATAGTCATTACCCTTGACATCAAAATGGAATCCATTATTTTAGAAAGGTTATTTATTTATGTACCGGGAAAAATATTTTATTTCATTGCCCGATAAAATATTTGTTTTTGGTAAGGGCATACAATTGAAGGATGTATGAAGTGGTCACAGAAATTACAATACAGGATTCAGAACGCAAAATGCTGTCCGACGCCGGATATGGGGATCCGGCTATTGAATATTACCTTGGAAAAAAACACATGGGCGCCATTGAAGATGCCAGCCAAATTTCCTTTAAAGTTGGTTCCTGCGGTGATACAATGAAGATCTACTTAAAAGTTGATGAACACGAAGTTGTTCAGGACGCCAAATACGAGATCACAGGATGTGCAGGCGCCATCTCTGCGGCAATGGCAACAGTAGATCTTGTAAAGGGCAAAACCATTGAGCAGGCTTTAGAAGTTAATGATGGAGATGTTTTCAGGGTTCTTGAAAGTATACCGGAAAAAAAGCATCATTGTATCCAGCTGGCAGTCAAAACAATGCACCAGGGGCTTGAGGAATTTCAAACGGCACACGTTTCCTAGGTGGGTTGCCGGTATTGTTCTTGTCTGCATTTCACTCCTATGGGCCGGATGTATCTCATCGAAATTCGGTGTTGAGACCCTGGCTAAATCCGATATCAATATGGTGTCGGATATCTATATTGACCAGACACGTACGCTTCTAAAAACACTTACCGAAAAATTATACAAAATGAATCCCGGGGAACTGGCTAAAACCCCGGGAGCAACAATAGCGTCCAGGATTTCCGACATGTTCAGATGCCCTGTCCCGCCTCCGGAACCCGATCTTTCAGGCAAAAGCTCAACCCAGGCCATGCTGGCGGGCCTTGACCCCGATTATGAGGGAGACCGGGTGTATGCGGTCATGTATGGATTATTCACCATGATGCACACGGCATATAACGGCAAATGCCACCTGTTCATGCTTGATTTTCTCACCGCCCAGAATTTTTACAACTCAGCCAGGAATATTGAAATCCTGGTGTGGCGTCTGAAAAACAGACATACATCCACAGGCGAACTATGCCTGGTCACCAACACCGTGAAAGGGGACATCCCCAATCTAAGCTTTGAACGGCTCTTTGGCAAACTGATTATTCTATCAGATACCATGGCCCTGATCGTCGAGGAACGGGGAGACAGACTTGTGAAACAGGCGGTGCATATCGCCGGCATGAGCTTCCTTCCCGTGCTTTAACGCTACTTGAGTTCGTTTTCAAACCGTTCCACCTGCCTGCGGTAATATCCTTTTCTATCCGTCGCCGATTCAAGTGCTTGCTTTGCCGTTGCCAATGCCTGTTTTTTATAATTACTTAAAAACAGGGCTTCGGCATAGGTATCCAATATATATGCCTCTGTTCTTATACCCACGGCCCGCCGGGCCAGTTCCAGGGCTCTGGGGGCATTGCGGAACGAATTGTCCGGACATGTGGCCAAAAGCCAGGCAAGATTATTCAAGGCATGGACATTCACCGGATCAATTTTTAAAACATTCTCATAGGCCACAACAGCTTTTTCATAGGCCAGGGCATCGTAATAAAAATCACCCACCTGGGCATATAAATCTGAATTATCAGGGTCCAGTGCCAGCTGTCGGCTCAATATTTTCACGGCCACAAATCGTGAAAAAGAAGGGTTCAGGGCACCATAACTCACACTGTATCCAATGGAAAAAATAATCCCGGCAGCAAGAAGATACCCGGCAATCATTTTTTTAACTTTTCTATGGTGGTTTTGGATCAAATCCGGATTTATCCGGCATTTTTCAAGGAACCCGATTCTGCGCCCAATGCTGAAATGATGCCAATTGGGTTTATCAATGGACTGGCGACTTAGGGACGCGATCTTATAAAAAGTTGAGATCAAAGCCGATGGTGAAGCCGTGTATTTAAAAATATGCAGATCGGCCTGGCGCTCAAAAAGGCGCATGTACAGGCCGAAAATAAACCGAAAATAAAGAACGAACAACCCGATAAGGACAATACATGTAATGGCGGCCTGGACCGTATTCTGATTGAGGCCGAGAAACGCAGCCCCTTCATGCAGGGGGTTGATCAGATAAACAACGAGCATTAAAGGCTCAAAAAAAACAAAATTACAGGCAATGAACCCGGCAAAGAAAAAAAGATAAAAGAGCATGTGCCGGTGATATACATGACCGATTTCATGCAGAATAACCCCCTGGATTTCGTCATCATCCAGACAGGAAAGCAGAGCCGGTGTCACCAGTATATACCGAAACCGGCCGACAATCCCCATCACACCGGCAGTGATCATACCGCCGCCAAAGAGGTTCCAGACCAGAATATCCCTGTACTTAAGATGTGCCATCCGGCAGGTTCGTTCAATGCGATTCCTGTCAACCCCTGGTGCCAGGGGCCGGCATCCCCATAGCCGCTGGATCAACACCGGTCCGAACACGGATATGGCAATGACGAAAAAGAGGATATAAACGGCTTCTCCTGCTGTGGAGTTTAAAAAGCGGTTCAGTCCGTCAAAGGGTAAAAGCCCCAGACAGTCGGCCAAAAGCGACAGAAAGCACCACGGCAGCATGGCAGGCAGGCAAAAGGCAACATTGGAAAGGATAAAACTTTTCTTGGTCAAGGAATCGGGAAAAAAACGCCTCTGGATCTGATAGGCAAAGTTCCATATCAAAATCAGATAAAAAAGAAAGAGTCCGAGAAACAGCAGCGCCCCCAGTGTGGGGATCCATTGGAATAGAGCGAAATTTGACAATAGGTGATTTACACGGAATCCATAAATATTGACGGCAAATAATACCAGGGCCCCAATGGAAAACCGTGAAATCGCAGTGTTCACCCGCTGGTCAATCGCCTGCGCCGGCAAGGCCCGCCCCCGGACTGCCAGGCGATTGAAATAGATCCGGCAGGCCAGGACAAACCCGACTGTTGAGGCCAGGCAGAACCCAAGTGCCCCGGGATCAAACCCCGACGGTTTGTCAAACAGTTCCGACGTGGTGTAAATCACCAGGGCTGCCAGAAAATATATAAAATTTGAAAACACGGACCTGGCCCTATACCACCCGGCCTGTTGAAGCAAACCGTTCCAGAATAATCCATGTTTTGACATCAAACAGAAGATCGTCCCGGCGTATAAACTCGGCCGCCTCGTCCCGGGAAAGCATCAAGACCTCAATCTGTTCGGATGCCTCGGTATGATCGGTGTTTGCAACACCCTTGCATGTGACATACAAAAGGCTGATACTTTCGTCCGTCATTCCCGATGAAGAAAAGATGGCAGGGCTTTGCTTTATCACGTCCACAACAGTCAAGCCTGTCTCCTCGTACAACTCGCGCCGGCCGGCCTCGGCAATAGGTTCTCCGGAATCCACAAGGCCCGCGGGAAACTCATACTGGAATCCGCCCAGGGGCACCCGGAATTGCTTGATAAGAATCAATTTATTTTCCTGTTGATGGAACGGGACAATGACCACGGCATCGGGCGCGGCCGAACTCTGCCTGGACGCATACAACCATGTTCTATCCGCACCGGCAGTGTCTTTATATCTGGCACGAATAAAGTTTAAATGAGGATAATCCGTTATCTGTTCTTTTTCATATACGTCCACAAAAAATCTCCTGAATAAAATTTAATACCGCCCATGGGCCGACCGGGCCTGTCAACACCCGGGCTCGCCCCACAACAAAACAATAAAGCACGCCTTTTATTGCTTTCATACAAAACATAAAACTAAGACATACCCGTCATGAATGCAACGCGAATAACCAATATATCATAAATAACGGCCATGACCCGGCGGGGACAACACACGATGAAAGACAATTAACCCACAGAATTCACAGGCGGCAATCTTCCGTGTCGTCCGTGATTTCCGTGGTTAAATTTTTGTTATTAAAAAGAGACGTTAGATGTACATTAAATACTTAAAAGAAAGCCAGAAATGGGCGGCACTACCCAAAATAACAAAACCGTGCCAGATTTCGTGAAACCCCAGAATCCGGGGAAAGGGATTGGGTCTTTTCAAGGCATAAATAACGGCCCCGGCCCCGTGGGAAACGGCATTGACGGGTTCTCTTATAAATTTTTCACAGATAGACATAAAGGCTAACACCGGGGGTAAGGCCCATATTCTATTTTTTCAGATAACTGCATCAATCCCCCCAACAGAACCAGAGACAAAATCACATTTTGATTCGTTTTAACAGTTTGTCCGCGATCTCTTTGCGACGATAGGACAATACCGGCACAGGTGAATAGCGAAACATTTTTTCTGCAATCGACCCGCTTAGAGCATGGAGAATCTCAGATTTACCCTTAACCTCCATGATAATGAGATCCACCTTTTCCTCCATCGCAAACTTCAGCAGCACGGCGGCGGGCCTGCCTTTTTTAAACACAAACCGCATCTTCTCATCCGGGTAGTCGATCCGGTTGAGATGCGCTTCTAAAATACCGATTCGGTGTTTTTCAATTTCTTGAATGTAATGGGTCTCATCAACTTCATACCCGAATGAGGTAATGGTCTGCACCGCCCGAAGATCTCTTTCATCAATCACATTGATAAAAATAACTTCTGCGCTGAGCGGCCGGGCAATACCGACCGCATAATCAATCAACTCTTTAGAGAATTCGGAAAACGTAATCGGAACAAGAACTTTTTTAATATCTGACACGGTGATTTCTCCTTCACACAACAGACGTTTTTTAATATGCTTCTGTCTTTGCCTGCTCGATGGCCGCTTCATCCCGGGCGCTTCGAGGCCGCTGCATTAAATAAAGCACACCGTAAATTGCCAATCCAATTAAATATGTCCAGTATCGCTGTTCATGGGGGATGCCAAGCCACGCGGCAATCTGGTCCGGGCGCATCAAAATAAATGTCACGCAAAGGAACAACGGCACTTCCCATTTTTTATTTCTGGCCACAAACCACCCCTGGGTTGCCGACGCAAAGGCAAAGTTGCCGACACAGGCCATAAGAAATATCAATATGCCCTGGGACCATGAATTCACATTATGTAAAATAAGATCGGAATTAAAAATAAACATAAACGGCAAAATTGCTGTTCGGATATCATACATAAATCCCTGAATACCCGTCGCAATGGGCGGAGATTTGGCGATGGCAGAGGCGGCATAGGCCGCAAGTCCAACCGGTGGCGTGTCATCAGCGAGGATACCGAAATAAAAACAGAACAAATGGGCGGACATCAAGGGAACGATAAACCCTTGGGCCCCGCCGATTGTAACAATCGCCGGCGCCGTCAATGCGGCCATAACAATGTAGGTTGCCGTGGTCGGCAGCCCCATACCGATCACCAGACTGGCTCCCGCTGTGATGACCAACATTAAAAAGACATTGCCCATGGAAAGCACGTCAATAATTTCAGAAATAAGGTTGCCCAGCCCCAGGGCAACAACCCCTACAATAATACCTGCCGCGGCTGTGGCCAATGCTACGGAAACCATATTTCTTGCACCGGAAGCAAGTGCCTCCAGGATTGTCAGAAAAGACTGTTTAAATGCCGGCAGAATCGGTTCGCTGTTTCGATACGCCAGGTAAGGGTGCTGAAAAATCATAAGAACAGCCAGCACCAAAATAGCGTTAAACGCAGCAAGCTCCGGAGAATGACGAACAACAATCAATTCGTAAAGCAACATGCAAAGGGGAATTAAAAAATGGACACCACTTAACAACGTTTTGAAAAATTGAGGTAGTTCATTTTTGGACAGCCCTTTAATTCCCGCTTTTGAAGCTTCAATGTGAGAGATGAAAAACAGCGCCGCGTAGGACGCAAACGCCGGGACCGCAGCTGCTTTAACCACCTCAATGTAGGGCACATTCACATATTCGGCAATAATAAAGGCCGCCGCACCCATAATCGGCGGTGCCAGCTGCCCGTCCGTCGACGCCGCAACTTCAATTGCCGCAGCTTTGGTAGGCTCATACCCAACTTTTTTCATCATAGGTATGGTAAATGTACCCGTTGTCACAATATTTGCGATGGAAGAACCGGAAACAAGCCCTGTCAGACCGGAACCCATGATGGCCGCTTTGGCCGGCCCGCCCTTAAAACGACCGAGTAAACTTAACGCAAGTTGTATGAAATAGTGACCGGCTCCCGCCTTATCCAGCATGGCACCAAACAATACGAACAAGAATACGATGGTTGCCGATACATCCAGAGGGATACCATAAATCCCTTCGGTCGACATGGTCATCTGCCCGACAAAACGCCCCAGGGAAGTACCCTTGAAAGCGATCAAATCGGGCATATAGGGCCCTAGAAACGAATAGGCGATAAACCCGCCGGCAATCACGGGAAGCGCCGGGCCGATCGTTCGTCTGGCAGCCTCAAGAAGCAAGACAACCAAGGCAATCCCGGCCACAATATCCATGGTTGTGGGTGAGCCGTACCGGGAAATAATCTGATCGTAATTAATGACAAGATACAACGAACAATACGCGGCAAAGGCGGCAATCCCCATATCCAGTATCGGTATCCGCTTGTGCTGGGCGAAATATTTGAGGCCGAAAATGGGTTTCTTCAGTAAAGGATAATTAAGAAACACCAAGACCATGGCAAATGCGAGATGAATCGCGCGGATATATGTCGAATCGAGAAGTACAAATCTTGGCAAAGAGAGCTGAAACAAACTCCATGCAACGGCAATTGTCGGAATCAGATACTTTTGCCATCCATAAGGTTTGCGCCCGATTCCCTCTTCCTCTTCAGCAAGCCTTTTGGCTTCATCCAAGCCGTCTTCCACCTTATCAATTCTAATCTTACTCATCTACGCCCTCAAATGAATAATGGTAAAAATTTAGCTAAATAACAGCCATGGGCTGACCTGACATGTCAACGGCCAGCCTTAAACAATAAAAAAGGGGCGAAAAACAAGACGACTCCTGCTCCCAGCCCCCTTGCTTAAAGATTTATTTCATTAAGCCAACTTCTTTATAGTATTTTTCTGCACCCGGATGCAGCGGCGCGGAAAGACCTGTCAACATGCCTTCTTTGGTCAATGTCGCATAAGCCGGATGAAGTTTTTTGAACTCTTCAAAATTTTCAAACACCTCTTTGGTGATTGCATAGACCACATTTTCGGGCACCTTGGCCGACGTAACCAATGTAGCTTTCATGCCGATGGTCTCGGTATCCCCATCATTTTGGGCTCCCGGGTACATGGCCCCCTGAATGACGGTTTTTGAAAAATAGGGGTATTTTGCCAACATGCTGTCTACCCCTGTGATGGAAGTAAAACGCACCTTACGGGCACCCGATGTTGCCTCTTTAATCGCACCATTGGGATGGCCCACCGTATAGAAAAACGCATCAATACGGCCGTCCTGCAAAATACTGGGGGCTTCGGAGGCCTTTATATATTCTGCGGTAACATCCTTTTCAGGATCAAGGCCGATGGTCTGCAAAATTTCAACGGCATTTTGGAGCTGGCCGGAACCGGGATTGCCAAGGTTGACAATTTTCCCTTTTAGGTCTGCAACATCTTTAATATTGCTTTCAACTGCGGAAATCAATGTGACCGCTTCATCGTGAATGGAGAAAACGGATCGAAGATCGGACTGAGCGCCTCTTTCCTCCCATTCCGCAAGGCCCTTCATCGCCTGGAATTGTTTGTCTGACTGGGCAATGCCGAATTCAAGATCGCCACTCATGATCGCGTTGATATTAAACGCTGATCCGCCGGTGGACTCCACCGTCGCACGAATGCCGTACTCTTTCTTTTTTTTGTTGACCATTTTGGCAATAGCGCCACCGGTGGGATAATAAACGCCGGTAAGCCCCCCGGTACCGATTGTTACGAACTGGGTCCTGGCATATGCCGAAGGAAGAACCATCACCATACAAAAAATTAACGCCAACAGACTTACAACACTTTTCTTCATTTTCGCCTCCATTCGTTGTTTATATTTTTTTATGGGAAATCTGTGTAGCCAAGGCAGATCATTCAACTTTTGTTGAGTGCCGTCTATCTTAGGTGTTGACAGACCAGGTCAGCCCATGGCTAATATTGCCAATAATCCTTCTGAATATAGAAAAAGTTGATTCCCATTGCAAGTTTTAAACTTAAAATCTGGACATTTGCGTTTCCCGTTTCTTATTTCCATGGTTTTTGTTATAAAAAATTACCCATTAATTTCTGAAACTGAATTTTAAACTTAATTTGAGGAACGATGTGCCATGAAACGCATCAAAGGCGATCTAATTCACCTGGCCAAAGAAGGACAATTTGATCTCATTGTCCACGGCTGTAACTGTTTTTGCACCATGGGCGCCGGAATTGCCAAACAGATCCGTTCCCAGTTCCCCCAAGCCTGGGAAGCCGACCGTGCAACCGTATCCGGAGACAGATCCAAACTTGGCAGTTATTCAAAGGCATGCATCAACACCCCATCCGGCAGATTGTATGTGGTCAATGCCTACACCCAGTACCACTATTCAGGGGACGGGGTACTGGTAGATTACGATGCCGTGGCAAAGGTTTTTACCGCACTGGAAAAACAGTTCAGCGGCAAACGCATTGGCTATCCCAAAATAGGGGCAGGCCTTGCCGGCGGAGACTGGAACATCATCAGTAAAATAATAGACGGCGTCCTGGATGGCGAGACCCACACCCTGGTTGAACTTCCATGAAAAGTTAAATTATGAAGCAAAAGTTTATCAAATGCAAAGCGCAGATGTTTGACTTTGCGTCCAATCACAATTTATTAAGACTCTTGAGAACATCATCCGTAATATCAAGATCCGGGTCAAGATATCCAACCACTTTCGGGTCTTTAAGAATGATGCCAAATCCTTTTTTCTTGGCAATGTTTTTTAAAATACTGTCAGCCTTTTTCAGGATTTCAGCCACAAGATCCCGGTTCTGCTTTTCAATTTCTTCCTTGGCATCGGCCTGCATCCGCTTGTACTCTTTTACCAAGACATTCAGATCATCAACTTTGTCTTTTTTATCTTCAAGTTTAAGATCATCAACACCCGCTTCAAGTTCAAGCTTAATCGCATTGATCTCTTTAACTTTTTCTCTGATGTCCAATTCTTTATTCTGCCGAAGCTCGTTAAGCCGCTCAGTTGCCTTTTGCCCCATGTTGGACTCCTTTACCAAGCGGTTTAGATTAACGTATCCCACTTTTGTACCGGAAAAAGAGAGCGCAACGGCCTGGGACGAAAAGGCCATCACCAAAAAAAGCGCCAGAAGGCTAAGTTTTTTCAAGGGTTGTTTTTTTAACATCATCATCTGTCCTTTCTTTCTTAATTCGTCACGAACGCCTTAAAAGTGCCCATGAATTGTTCGGAACAACAGTCGCCATATGCTTGACGCCTCATCTCATTGCTCTATAATCTTTTCTTTATCAATGCGTTTAAGATAATCTTGAATTATATGTTCAAGCTCAACCATTTCAATTTTGGTAAATGGCTCTGATCCATTGGTCTTTTCCCGGTATTTATTTGTCAGTTCTTCGGCAATTACACATAATTTTTCGTTGTGCTTCAGACTGCGGGTCAGCCTGCTTTCAGTCTGGCTTAATTCTGATGACAGTTCTGCCTTCTGGGATTCAAGCTGAACAATCTGACCTGACAGACCGCGATTTTTTTCAGCAAGCTCCTTATATTTAGCAATTATTTCTTTCCTGCTATCGGCAAGTTGTTTGTAAGCTTCTTTAAGTTTGTCTACTCTTTGTTCACAAATGGACTTGTGCTGTACCAACCGCTGCTCAAGACCCTTGACCTGTCCGACAAGAGCTGTTTTTTCGTTTTCAAGATTTTTGGCGACTCTCTGTAGTTTTGCTTTCTGGGCCTCAACAACCATCTTTGACCGCATACAGGTGGCAACTTTGGCTTTCTCCTGATTATATTTCTTTATGGCAGCACGGGTTTTTCTTTGGGATAAATCCAAATCGGTTTCAAGAGTGCCAATCTGCTCCTCTAAGCCTTGTTTGACGTTCCATAAATATCCGCAACCTGCTATGCCGGCCATGATCAAAAGGATTGCAATACTTCTGAAGAATATTTTTTTCATCAGTTTACCCCCCTAAAAGGCAGCATTCAGATCAATTTGAAGCGTATCAACGGAAAAGTCACTGTCTTGATCATCACTGTTCTCCATATTGGTAATCTCATCTGATGTCATCCAGCGGGCTTTAAGCCACAGATTGTGATAAAGCCCAAGTTCTAGGCCGAGTATCCACCCCTGGGCATTGGTGCCGCCTTGATGAAAATCCGAATCCGTAAATGCATCCAGGACTGCATCGCTTTCAAGATAGCGATACGCCAAAGAGACATTCCACTCCCATCTTTCCCTGGGCTTGAGATACCCTACTTTTACACCGACCTGATAACCGGTATCTCCGGAATCTTCCTCAACTTGTTCTTTTGTGTAAAGCCCCCCAAGCTTGTCAGCCATCTCCTGGGCGTCATAGGCCAGGTTTTTCACCCAGTCTGCATACAATTGAACCTGAATAGGAAAATAAAGGCTGTTCACCAGACGGGCTGACAGACTAAGCAATCTAAACTCGGCCAAAAGACCTAGATCTTCCTGCCGTTCTTCGCCGGTACCAAGGGTGGTTTGATCCATTGTAAAGGTACTGTTGCCCCCTTGCATGTATTTGGGAGACATGGACTCAACCAGACGCCTGGTGGCCGTGGTTTGATACCCTGTAACCGCCTGGCCGGAAACATTATTATAATCATAATATGCGGCAGCCAGTTTATATTTCCATCCATACCAGGGACGATGGCTGAACCCAATCTGTCCACCCAGCATAAACTTGTCATCCTGGCTCCACTCTGATTCTTCAAGGGGGAAATACCCCATGGTTACAAACGCTTGAAACGGATTGCGTTCAAGGGTATCCGTCACAAAATTCAGCGCAACGCCTTCAAAACCCAGATCACTGTCCCAGATTAAATTAGAGGACAACCAGGGATTTTCCATGATACCGCCGGTCAAAGAGATCTGGGGCAATTTACCCCCCCATATCTCTTCTCTGGGCTTATATTTCCAGTTCACATACGCCCGGTCTAAAACAATATCCGACCTGCTGTTACTTTCATGCCCCAGGGTATGGTTCGTGGATACCGGATTTCCAACGCTTCCTGTGGCCACACGCATGCCGGCCTCCACCTTTCCCACATTTTTCTCTGTCTGATCAATAAGCTTGGCTTTAACCCCGAATCTCAGGCGGACACGCTGGCGATGCTGATCATTGGTGGTATTAATATTATTGTTTGTACCAGGGTCGTTAACATCCATAATATCCTTTGCATTATCCGGGTCATACATCACAGACTCATGACGCACTCTGATATCGCCGCCAAATTTAATTCTCTGGGCCCATGAAGATTTTTGCAGGGCAGGCATCTGTTCTTCGGTTACAATCTCCTCAAGCCGGGCCACCTCACGCTCCAGAAGAATATTTTTTTTGATTAAATCCTGGGACCGGTATTCATAATTTTCCTTGAGATTATTCAAATCATTGGTAACCTTTTGCGTGGCATCCTTGGACAACTGCTGTAAATACGCCTCCTGATCATCCGGAGAAGAAATCGTAATGGTCTGACCCGTTGACCTGGCTTTCTTCCGATGCCTATCAAGAAAACTTAACGCTTCTTTATCATTGATGACTCCTTTTTCCTTTAACAACTGGATCAGGGCCTCGGTGGTATCAAAACTGCCATTGGGAATAGTCTCTTCTTTGGCCATGGCAGGCAAAACACAGAAAGCCCATAGAAATCCAACTAAAAGACAGCAGATCGCAGCAGCCGGCACGATTCGAAACGATTCTTTTTTGTTTTTGTTATGTTGCGTCATTTTTTTCATGTTCAGCTCTTAAAGGTTACCTTTATTTTCATTGCCCTAGGCATCTTTTCCGGTGGTGTCTCACTGACTTTAAATCCGGTAATTGCCTGTTCTACCATGTTATCCACTTTACCGTTCCCCGATGACTGAAACACCGACAAAGAAACAATGTTTCCGATGTCATCCAGCCGTATTCTCAACATCATTCGATGCCTGCCCGGTGGAATTTCATCATTTTCTTCCAAAATTTTATTGACCTTTTGCCGGATCTCGTCCTGGAGGATTTGGGTATACCAGGAATACTGGCGAAGCAGACTGCCCCCCCCGCCGATTTTTCCGCCGTCAATCAGGGAGCGCCCCCCTTTTTTTGCCTTAAGACCAAAGCCGTCTCCCCCGCCTGAACCGTCGGCATCAAGCCCGAGATCATCTCCGACAGGGGCATCGTCCTCCCCAAGATCCTTCATGTCATCCGGCGGCTGCTCAGCAGGCTCAGGCTCAATCACCTCTTCCTGTTTTTTTATTTCAGGCTCGGGCAGCTTCTCTTTTGGTTTTGGCGGCGGCGGTTTTACCAGGGTAATTTTTTGAATCTGCCGTTTCTTTTTTCCCTGGTCCTCTTTGAG
This sequence comes from uncultured Desulfobacter sp., assembly GCF_963666675.1. NCBI lineage: Bacteria > Pseudomonadati > Thermodesulfobacteriota > Desulfobacteria > Desulfobacterales > Desulfobacteraceae > Desulfobacter > uncultured Desulfobacter sp. Next base: position 4,131,850 of record NZ_OY762929.1, read on the forward strand.
CAGCATGTTAAAGACAAAAACCGCCAGGATGACCATACAGATTACCACCACAGCGGCAACGGCTGCCGCCATTACTCTATTTTTCGTTGTGCGGTTCATCCGTCATTTTACCAGTCGCTGGGTCACAAGCCCCAATTGTGTAATCTCAAGCCTGTTGCACAGATCCAGTACATCCATAACATTCTGGTAAAAAATCTTGGCATCCCCTTTAATCACCACCGGGAAATTGGGGTCCACAGCCTTGAGCGCCCGCAGATTGGTTTCAAGTTCCGCCATGGTTACAGGAAAGGCATCCAGATACATCTGCCCTCGATTATCAATGGTAATGGCTTTGGTTTTGGGTTTTGTCAGGCTGGGAACATCGCTTGCCTTGGGCAGATTGACCTTAATGCCCTGCACCGATGCCGTCACCGCGATAATGAACACCACCAATAAAGTCCAGGCCACATCCAGCAAGGGACTTACGTCAATATTGTCAAACTGCTGCTGGGTATACAGGTTGCGTCTCATTTTTCCTCCCCGTAAGCCGCATCAACTTTCAGGCCGAATTGATCTACGAACAGCCCGCTTTGGGCGGTTATGGTGCGAATCCGGCCTGTCAGAAAGTTGTAACCAAATAACGCCGGAATTGCGACAAGGAGCCCAAATACCGTTGTGGCAAGCGCGGATGCGACACCAGGTGCAATGGCCATAATATTGGCTTCTCCGGCTTCTGCCATGGCGGCAAAGGTGTTCATAACCCCCCAGACCGTTCCCAAAAGCCCTAGAAAAGGACCGCCGGAGATACACAGAATCAGAACAATCATCCAGGCATTGAGCCGGCTCAACTCGTCATTGAGCCCCCGCTCAAGAACGGTTTTGACACTTTCCACGGCCTTGGCGGAAAGGGACGGTTTTGGCGGAGGTACATTATTTCCATCATCTTCATACAGGGTTTCTTGTGTACTCTTTTTGATCCCTGCCAGTTCCTTAAGGCTGATGCACCCGGCGTTATATATGTTGTAGAGCCCGGACCCTACAAACAGGTCTGATTGGTCTTCCAGGGCCATGGGCGCTTCCAGGGCATCATATTTTTCCATAAACGCCTTATTTCCCTTGGATGTATTCCACAAAAAGAACCCTTTCATAATCATGACCACCCAGGATGCGGCTCCCATGGCGATAAGAATACCGATGACCACCAGACCGTCCAGGGTGATATTCTGAAAAATGGTGGCCAGGTAGAAAACCGGCATACCGGACGCCGCTTCATTTAATTCTTCAAGGGCAACAACGGCAAAGTTTCCGGCCGGTCCCTGGGAGATAAACCCGGCCTTGATCCAGTCTGCAGTACGGGGGGCGCCGGTTATTCTCAACTCATCCATATCCCCCATGAAAGAACGATTACCCTGGATATCCGAGCCAAAGCTGAGCGGACCACTGAAATGGGAAGGGGCAATTCCGGTCTTCAAAGGCTGCCCTGATTCTCCGTCCACATAGAGATCCATCTGTCCGGTTGCCGAAAGAACAAGGCCAACATGATGCCATTCGCCCACGGATACCGCCATGGCCGGCTCGGTCTGATAAACACTACCTTCGGCCGTGATACCGGCAAATAAACCGTCCGGTCCTAGCCCCAGTGCAATTTCCGAATCTTCGCCCCCCCTGGAAAACAGGACCGCATCTTCCTGGATCTCATTTATTTTAATCCAGAAAGAGACCGTAAGACCGGTCGAAAAATTAAACGCAGGATTGTCGGCAAGTCGCAACACACTGCCGGCGCCGCTGAATGTGGCCCCGTTTCCGATCACGCCGGCAAGGCCCAAGCCGCCTGTATATTCAGCTGGCTCTATCCCGTAACTGGTTGAATCCTTGGGAAGGCCTTCAAGCCCGTTAAAATGATAGACCCCCTGGTAGAGGGTATCAAAGGTGTTGGCCGGATCATCTGCCGCAGCAGCCTCTATATTGCCATAATAGAGCCAGATGGCCCCGGGAACAGTTCCTGCAGAAACCGCAGGGACTTTAACCCAGACCAGGGCAATCTCATCAAAGGCATCAAACATTTCAATATGATGCTTGAGCAATGTTTTGTCATCGGCGTCCACAAACCTTAAATCTTCACCGTTCTCCTTAACCTTTGTAAAATCAAAATTCCCGGAATGCAGGCGAATCAAAACAGGAAAATCCGCCAGGTTCTGTTTGATACCGCCGGCCTGGGACGCCGTATCAATTGAAATTTTTTTGCGCAGCGTCCACTGTTCATTCCACCAGGCATGCGCGCTGACCAAGGTCATGGACCATGACAGCACCAACATCAAAACCGATATTCTCACAGTTTTCCCACAAACACCGTTCACCGTTTCTTACCCTCCAGTCGTGATTTTCTCATTTATTATCTGTTATCAATAAGCCTGTTGAAATAAACGCATCAGGCATCTCCCTGATCGTTATCCTCAAACTCAGTCACCTCAACGCTGACCCATTTGGGTTCAACGCTGTAGGATTTTTTATCATTGTCTTCATCCTCTTTTTCCCCGGCAAGGGCTGCAGCCTGTTCGTTCATCATGCTGTTGTCCGCGACACTGCCGGAACCGGACAACCCCGAAACCGAGGCAGATGATTCAGACGCCGGGGTAAATCCTGTGGCAACCCCTGTAACGGAAATATTTTGAACATTAAGGACTTCAAGTGCGGCAAGGGTGACATTGTTCCCGGCAATCCCTGCTTCTCCGGCGTCAATAATACCGTCAGGGGCGGTTACATATACATCGCCAAGTTCATCGGTTGACGTGGCCGTGGCACGGATTCCCGAACCCGTTGCCGGAGGATTATATTGCAACGATCTGGTGCCGTCATAATCAACAACGGTATAGGTATCAGATGAGGCATAGGCCACGGTTGATCCCATGCCGGCATTAATATTCCCGTGGTCGGACCAGATATCAATATCCCCGGAATTAAAGGTCATGACCCTGGACTGATTCACGTTAATGTCGCCCGAGGCAAATAGTTTGATATCGCCGCCGCCCCTTGTGAAAATACCGGAGGTTTTACTACTGTCAGAGCCGGATGAAGAAGTGCTGTATTTTGGAGGCGGGTCAACCGAAGACAGTCCCACATCAATGGCGCCGGTGGCAAACATCAAAATACTGCCGCTTCCGCCGGATGTGTAGATGGTGGAGTTCACCAGGCTGATGTTGCCGTCTCCTGCGCCGGCAGTGCCCACAATGGGATCAATGTAATTTTCCCGAATCTGTGCCAGAACCTCATCAGCCAGATCATCATCGCCGTCTGATATGGCGGCAGAATAATCAATGGCCGCCTGCCGCAAGGCATCAAAGAATGTATCCATGGCAGATTTGGTTAAAAGAGAATTGACACCGGCAGCAAGCAGCAGTGTATTCTCCCCTTCCGGCAGATAGGAATTCACCGCAGAGCTTGCCCCTATTGGCTCGCCGCTGCCCACCAGTTGAATACCGGCGGATTGACCCAGGTCAATGCTGTTGCCGGCCTGGATAATGCTCAACCCAGGACCTGCCAGGGTAAGGCTCATAGTTTCTTCTCTGTCGTCATCCCTCCCGGGCGCATCGAAATAAATATCCCTTCCTGCAAAAATTGTTGTGACATCACTGGCCCGAAGATTCTGGCCGGTATAGCTCATGTTGCCGATATCCCTGCCCGCCGTAATGGTTGCGGACTTTGGGATATACAGTTGAATATTAAGAATATCGTTTCCGGCGGATATTACGGCAGTGGTATAGTCCGCTTCATGGATAACACTTGAATTTGACTCAATAAGGCTCGAGGAGATCACCCCGTCAATGTTAATACCGTGAAGCCCGTAAATGCTGTCCGCGTCCGCGTCCGACATGTATATACTATTATAGACGGCTGTCTCACTTTCACCTGTTCCGGTAATATCGTTACCCGCAACCAGTGTCAGGTTCCCGGTGGACGATGGAGCAAGCCAGAGATTTCCCTGCAGTATAATATCCTGGGCGGCATACATGGAAAGGGTCCCGGGCAGGAGATGTGTATTAAGACGGGTCGATATCATCTGCAGATCCGAATCAAGATTGCCTCCGATATAAATTGAGCCTTTTACCGAAGTCAGGGTAACGGAGGCATCCTCACTGTATGTCATGTTCCAGACGGACGATTTACTAATAGAAGGATTTACCAGGGTTGGGTTCACCACCCCGGCCAGGGTGATATTCCCCTGGGCTGTCGCCTCAATCTGTGAATCAAACGCCTCTATGACCTGTCCGTCATAGCCGTTCCCGATATTGGAATAACTTTCAAGGGTACAGGCCCCCTCGTAATTGAGATACCGCCCGTTAATATCCCCCCGGGCACTGATTGTTAAATCCCCTTCACCAAAAGTGCCTGTCTGGGCATAAAAATCGCCGCCGCAACTGATACTTACATCCCCCCCGCCCATGGCGGCGATACCCTGTGTTACACTGACGCTGCTGTCATAGATCGTACCATAGGCGGCTGCCCATCCATAATATGATGATATGGTAGGCCTTCGCGAACCCGTATCTTCATATTGATAGACTTTGGTGTCCCAGGCATCGGAATTCAACGCCGACATGACAACATCGCCGCCGGCATCAATGCTGATACTGCCACCGTTGCCATACATGTCATACCACCGGTAAGCTAAGCTGGCATACCGACCCAGTCCGGCTTCTGCAATTGCTTCAGCCGAAGCCACTTCACCTATGGTACGGATGGTGCCGATATTACCTATCCCGTCATCCTCTAAAAGCAGATCCTCTGCCACCTTAAGTTCAATATCGCCGGTGGCGGTCTGAATAACCCCTCCTGATATTTGAAGGTTCCCCCCGGTATACCCGGTAATGGTCCCGGCGTAAGAGCCCACATTATAGGACATGCTAAGTTTGTTCATAACATTGTTCGAACTTGAGGGCATACTGCCGATCACCGTGTCGCCGGCCGAAGCAAAATTAATATCCCCCGACTCGGTATAAATATAGCTTCCATTATTGATCGTCAGTGTTGCCGGATTGGCAGCGTTGGTTTCAACCGCGCGGATATCTGCACTGGACAATGCAGCCCCGGCAGAAAGATTGATGGTGGTACTGTCGGCAATATTGCCGGTTCTGATACTGCTGCTTGATGTTTCAGCATCTTTTACCGAACCTGTGATAGTTAAATTTCCGGAAGCCTTTAAGGTCAACACTGCCGCCACTTTATTTTCAGTCCCGAACCGCCAGCTTGACAGGTCAAGGGAGGATACGGTCATATCCCCGTCATAGTAGACCTCCACCCCAGGCACAATGGAGATGGTATCCACGCTGCCTGAATTTCCAGACAAAAGGTTTGATGCAATCGCACTCTCATTGTCCATAAAGGCGTCGCTCTTCTTAAACCAGGTGCCGCTGGTTTGAACATCTGTGCCGGTTAAAGCGTTGTCATTATATCGCGCCACGCCTTCAACGGTAATTTGGGAGATCCCGGTAAACTGATTACCGTTTAGATTGATCTTTACATCTGTATTTTCGTCATTTCTGGCAGCGCGCAAATAGACCGTTCCATCTGTGCCGCCACTGCCCGCTGATACATCAATGGTGGAGTCTGTGACGGTCAAAACCCCTTTATCCGTTTCAACAACACCGGATGCCAGCACCACCTCTCCACCACTTGCCCCGGTGGCGGTTCCCCTGGCTGAAAGGGTGGCACCATCAATGGTAATGTCACCCCCTGCATATAATTCAATGGAACCGCCCTCTTGGCCGGAAGCATCAATGGTACCGCCGTTTATGGAAATATTGCCCTCATCCACAGAAAGCTTAAATGCATGGGTTGTGAAGGTTGCTGACGCATCCTGGAGAACGTCTCCGGTCCGCATACGAAGACTGATTTCCTGGGTAAATCCGCCGCTGCTGAGAACATTTGCCAGGGATGAAATATCGGACATGGCCAGGGTATCCATGATAAAGGAGCCGCCGTCTCCGTTCTGGGCCTGGGCAAGCAGCACCGGTGTGCCACTGCTGACCGAAGCAATACTAAGTGCGCTGTCCGGATTTAAGATCATGACGGTGCCGGCATCACCGTAACTGCCTGCAGAGACGTCGGTCAGGGAACCGTCGGCCAGCTCAACAGCGGCAGAAGATTCATAGACAACGGTTCCCCCGTCGTAATTGTTGTCTGCATCGCCACGGCCTTTGGCCAGGACCTGGCCCCCGTCATTTATATATATGCCGTCATCCTCTCCGGTACCTTCGGCGATAAAGTAGATCAGACCGGAGTTCAAATTCACACTGGTGGCGTTTTCAATGCGGCGGGCTGTGAATGTCAGGCTGCCGCCGATATTGTCATTGGATTCCCAGGCGTCCTCACTGCTGCTGTCTGACAGAACAATTTGCCCGGTACCGGCATCCACGCTGAAATCCAGGGCTTCATATTCATCTTCGTCATCGGTTTCCACCCATGTATAGGCGCCTGTCACAACATCGGCATCAATCAAAAGATCCCCGTTGTTGGTTGTCAAACTGCCGCTGCCAAGAAATGTAACGGATTGCACGGCATTCAAAGAGACCGCACCAAACCCGATGGTATCTACATTTCCGTTTCCGACATAAATTTCATCCGCTGCAATTGTTAATTGCCCGCCGGTGACGGAAGATACCCCATCTTCATCCAGGGCTGTGGACTGGGAATCCACGATACTGACGCTTTCAGCATTTATGGTCGCCCGGGTGCCGTCGGTTTGTGCAACAAGATTGGGCGTATCAAGGGTCACAGAAGCATTTTGGGCATCCAGCGAAATGGTGCCGGCAAGTACGATTTCGGTGGTACCTGTCAGTGAAATTTCTTCAAGCGCCCCCCAGGTCGACCAAAAAGATTCTTCAATGATCAACCCGGAGCTGACCGCCGCAGTCTCATCCACCAGACAAAGCGTGTCGGAGGTAATACTGATGGATTTCTGAGCGCTTAGGTTCTGGAGTGTGGACAGCCCCTGGAGGTCCAGGGATAGTGCGTTATCCGATGCCACAGACGAACCGGTTTCAAAAATCAGGCTGCCCTGGGTGGATGTCAGACTGACCAGAGCATCGTCACCAGCGCCCTGAATTGAAGCACCCGCTTCCAAGGTAATATCGTTTTGGGCCACAAGTGAAATCTGTTCTCCTTCCAGTTCAGCACCGCTTTCCAGTGTAATCGTTTTGGTGGTGTCTTCACTGCCCAGTGAAATAGACCAGAAATTGCCTTCGGACAACCGGGTGGCGTTGACATAGAGTTTGCCGATCAATTCAGAATCCAGGGCTGAACTGTCATAAGAGAAATCACTGCCCAGTGACACACTGGATGCCCCCACTGTAATGTTGGTACCGCTCAGGGTAATAGTGCCGGCAGTATAGCTGCTGCTCAAGGCCTGGGCGGAGATCGTGGCATTCAATATGGTGGTTGGGGCATCAATGACCAGGCTGCCGGCATCGCCGGTGGTGATGCTTTCAACCTCAACATCAACCTCGCTTAAAACGTCCGAAGCGGAACGAACCGTATATAACAGGCACTGGGAAGCGTAAAGTCCCGTGCTCTTGTCTGCTTCGTGCCCGATGACCACACTGTAGCCTTCGGAACTTGTGGTCACAAGGTTTGTCGCATCGGCAGTACCCATATATTCAATAACAACGGCGCCCTCAAGAAAGGCATAAGATTCCGGTAAAATGGTATAAATACCTGCAGCAATATCGTCATTGCCCTCAAGGTATACGGCTTCTCCGGGCAGATCGCCAAGCACCCCGGGAATAATCACGTAGGTGCCGGACACGCTTAAGGGATCGTAGGAGCCTTCAAGGCCTGCCACCACCGTATACCCGAATACAACACCATCGCCATCCAGATTGATTGAGGCGCCATCGCCCGCAATCACCTCAAGCCCCTCAATATCAATGGTCTTTTCTGCCAGTGTCTCGTCGGTAATCTCTTTATCATAAGCCATCTGGTTGCCGGCTGTCTTGCTGTCCCAGTTGCTGTACCATGTCAGATCAGAATCATCCAATAGGCCGTAATTTACGGCAACCCCACTGCCGGCCACCGACAGCTCACTGCCGGCGCCTAGATAGACACGGCCATCCAAGATATCATCATCTGCATCTTCTCCCAGAGCAGACAGGGTTATCTTTCCGTTGGGTGCGGCCAGCACCCCGTTGTGATAAATATTTGCGGCTTCTACGGTAAGCCAGCCATATGCGGAATAAATGGGGTCAGAACGCTCGGTTCCGGATTTTTCAGTATAAATATCCCCGCCGGCCTTCAGTGTAAACCAGGAACCTGTGGTGGTGTATGTACGTGCCGATGTCAGCGTCAAATCTCCGGTGGTTTTAAAAAGCCCGCTCCAGGTACCGTCGCCGTTGTCATAACGATAAAAGGTATCTGTCAACCGGATATCATCTTGGGCATTCAAGTAGATATCCGCAAAGCCATCGGCCCTGATGTCACCAATAATATCTATAAATTCCGCATTCAGGGTCAAGCTGGCACCGGAATCAAGGCCCTCAAGCTCACCGGGATAATACGTATTTTCAAGCTGTATCCACGCACTGTTTAAAACGATGTTATCTGCGTCTAGGGCAGAGATAACCGGCGCGTCAATAATAATCTGCCGCGTCATGTCAATGGTCTGGGAGCCGTCAAATGCGATGCTGATATCGCTTGCAAGCGTCAGGCTGTCAAACCCGTAATCATCCAGGGAATTCAATAATCCGTCAGCAATGGTTAATGACTTTGAACTTTCCACGCTGAATGATGCGCCGCGCAGGGAGTCTAAATACTTGTACCCGTAGAAACTTCCCTCAATCACGGTCTCATTGCCCTGGTTATTTTTACTGAATCCATAGGAGAGCGTCACGCTCCCGGGTTCTGCAGCCCCCTGATAGGCAACTAATTCTTCGTACCTGTCTCCGGATTTCAAAAGCGTGACCGGTGTTGAACCGGACACATCGACAGCCGCTCCGTTTTCCATCACAAGCACCCCTCCGGACAAAAGGGAGACCGTGCCCCCGTCTTCAACTTTGTAGACAATATTATTATCAAGAAGGTCCCCGGTATCCCGGTTGTATCCCATGGCATAAAAACGGGCATCACTGTTAATATAAAGGGATAAAATTGTGGACTGGGTTTTAAGGTTGATCTTTCCGGCCAGGGCGGTGAACGTACCGGAAATATTTGCGCCCCTCCCGGACAGTTCAATACTGCCGCCGGGGGATACCGTGATGGAGGAGTTCTTCCCTGTGGTTAATGTGGCGTTGTCTACCAACGTTTTATTCTGCTTCAGACTTAAATGGTCGTCAAAGTCATCACTGCCTGCGGTCAAAGAGACGGACGAATCTGAAATATTCTCCAGAGCGCTGGTGGTCCGGCCGACCCTGCCCAATCCCAATGAGGTAAATTTCACCAGGGAGGGTTCAAGTGCAACCCCGTCAGCCACCACAAGGTCGTAGGCCGATGAAATAGTGATCTTCGTGATACCGGTATCTTTGAAAAATCCGTCTTCCAGGACCAGTTGGCCGGTAAACGCATCCGGCAGCGTATTGTCAGAGGAGTAACCGGACAAAGCAATGCCCTGTCCGCTTGGAACAATGTTGACGGACAATGCAGACAGATTGATGCTCCCCCCTTCTTGCCCCTCAAAAGAAATTGCGGATACGCTGCCTTCAAGAATGATGGCAGCCCCGGTAATACTTAATGTCCCGGCATCACCGGCGTCCAGCAGGCTGCCGCCGTCGGAAATATGGTAGCCCCCATCCAGGTTTAACTCAGATCCGCTGAGCACCACGACACCTTCACCGTCCACGGTAGTGTCCGACAAAGAGATGGAACCTGCGTCTGTCTGAACCACGGTTTCCCTGTTTTCCTCTTCACTTTCCGTCACGGCTTCTCCGCTGACATCCATAACGCTGCCGGATGACAGTTCAATGCGCTCGGGTCCGACATCTATATAATCGTCATTGGGTGTGGTGCCCTGGGAATATTTGGAGGATTTATTATCGACGATGGTCAGGCTCACGGTGCCGGCAGGGACGCTTATCTCTCCTGCGTGGGTGATCCGCCGGGCCTTGGCTGTTAAACTGCCACCGGCCGCAAGGCTGATCCGGGCATTTTTCTGTATGGTAACAGATTCCGTGGCGTACAAATTTACCACCCCCAGGCCGGAATCACTGAGCAGGTCATCTGACAGCCATGTCTCCCCGTCCCGGTCATCATCATCTTCCAAAGATGGCGTCTCATCCATGATAACAATTTTTTGCACCACAGGATCCATGTCGATATATGCGGCTGCAGAGGGGATTATGCCCACCTCCAGGGTGCCGGCCTCGGGGATGACGGTATGGGCTGTTTTGGTATACCCTAAATCGTCGGTAAGTTCGGCGGAATTGACTTGATATTGCCCGATGGTGGCTGCGGCCCTCAAACTGCCCTCGTAAATCACCTGTTTGGCCACCAGTTTGATTGTACCGGCATTCGCGCCAACCACATATTCGCCCACATACGTCGCATAATTTAGATTATTAGGCGTACCGTCCTCATCGGGATTGATAATGTCCACATATTCTAAATAATCAGGTGCGTCGGCAATGTCATATTCACCGTCGTCGGAAGAGACCAGCACCGTGGTCTGGACATACCCGGCGTTATAGATTGTCCCGCCACCGGATATATCAATGCCGGCACCATCGGCAACCGTTATTTTGCCCGACCCGGCGTAAAGATCCAGAGTGCCCCCCTTCGCGCTTTGTTCCAGGGCGGTCAGGCTCAAATTCTTCAGATGCTCACTTAGGTTTCCGATATTTGAACCTTCCCGGATCAGAACATAGATTGTCTGCCCTAGAAGGTATCCGTCAGACTGGGTCTCTTCATCCCTTAGCTCTTCCGAGTTCAACTGGGCGGAAATGACCTGATCAATGGCTTGACGGGTCTCCCACGAACCGCTGAGATCTATGTTCGCACCGGATCCGATATAAATTGAACCGCCGTCTCCGGCATTAATGAATAATTCTCCGGAAGGATATTCAATATCACCGTTAAGGGTGATATTGACTGGTGAATCAAGCTCAAAGCTCTCCTGTATCGAATCCGAAAGATTGTACTCCTGTGCCGGCCCGGACATCTTAAAATATCGCCCGTTAAAAGGGGAATCCGTGGAGATCTCTTCACTCTCCGTTACGCCGGAATCAATGTCACTGGCAGAACCTGTGGTGATACTCTCCGTAGCCACAAGCTCTATGCAACTGCCGCGCTCCACAGTTGACATGGCCCGGATTTTACCATTATGGCGGATAATCTTACCGTAAATGCCGACCTCCCCCACATCGGCCAGGATCTTGCCACCCTCGGTCACCGTTGCCGTGCCGCTGTAATCTGATGCGATCTGATTTTGTTCATTGCCTTGATTTTCCGTCACCTCAAACTCAGTGGCCGCCCCGAGAATCACTTCACCGCCATCTACAGAAATGGTCCCGCCGTTTTCCACATTACCGCCCAAAAGCATGATCCGCCCCTGGGAAGTTGAAGTCAGGGTGCCGTAGTTGGCCACATCCCCGGGGGTATAGCCGTCCGCCTTGTAATTCCAGTTATTATTTAAATAATCGTCATCGGTGATATCAAGGGAGCTTGCCACCAGCGATCTTAAATTCACTTTTGCGGTTTTCCCAAAAAGAACCCCGTTGGTGTTAACCAGGTAAACATTGCCGTCTGCATTCAGGGTCCCGAATATTTTTGACGCACTGCTGCTGCCGATCCTGTTCAGGGTAGTCCCTGTAGTGCCGTTTTTAAAATAAACCGTTGAAGCAGAGCCAATATCAAACGTGTTCCATGCTACAATCGCTTTGTCTGACTCCTGATTTACCTGTAAATAGTGGGCTGTTTCATCGGAGGAAATACTTCCGGAACCATTTGTAAACGCCCCCCCCGAAGGAAGTGCGGTTGAGGACGGGGCCGTTACTGAGGACGCGCCGATCACAAACGCCCTGGCCCAGCCCCATGCCGGAAAAAAGGTTAAATGGGTACATAGAAAAAGCAACACGGCTGCCAAAACATTAGATTTAAACCGGGCTTTCATTGTCTTCTTTCCTTATTCTTTTTAAGCTAAATTACAATTTAGTCTAAAATCGCCATTTGACCTGAAAATAAATCTGCTGGTCATAGGCTTGGGTATCATCGGTATCTTTGAGGGCTATGCCCCAGTCCATTTTATATTCAATCATTTTTTTCCAGTTTCCCTGCACCCCAAGACCTGTTCCGTGAATGAACGTGTTTCTGAACTGGCCTTCCAAGGAATCATGCAAAGAAAGATATGCGAAATCATAAAACAGGTAAGGGATCAATGTCAGTTTAGGTATCAGGTTGGGGGCAAACACCTCAAGGGTGCCATGAAGTGCGTTATCCGCCATCACTTCAGACTCCATGTAACCCCTGACACTATTGACCCCTCCGGCAGCGTATTGTTCATTATTGATCAACGGCTGCCCGGTGAACTGTCCGTCCAGACGGCCGAACAAAGAGCAGTCCCAGGGCAGTTTCTGGCGTCGTTCCGCGCCCGCCGTCACATAAAGATAGTTGCCTGTGGACATGTACCGCTTATTGGCGAACGCCTCTTTATCGTTGCCGAAAAAATCCCGAATCAGAAAATTAATGCCTAAACTGAACTGTGTTGTACCGGACTTGTCGGACTCATATCCGCTATACGCAATATTGAAAGGCAGATACTGAATCGGGGTTTCAACCCCAAGGGAGTCTTCATTAAAATCCTTGAAATCAAATCCACCCGCTATATTGTGTTCGTACCGGCCAATACCATTCAAGGGCACCATATAGCGGAATCCTGCCATCTGCCCGTTGCCGATGACGTCAAAGCCCTCGCCGGAGGCCGTCTCACTGTCTGATTTAATGTAGTACCCCACCATCAGATGATCTATATTGAAAATGGAAGGCATGGAATAGGATAGGGAAAACATCCTGACCTCGCCGGTATCTTCGGGAGAGGTCTGGAATTGAAGGCTCATGGAGTGCCCCCGCTGCCACAGGTTGTCATAGCTGATCATACCATTGAGCCGCAGGTCGGTGGTGGAATGGGTCGAGCGGTTGTTGAGCTCCAAAAAGCCGTGAAGGGGAAGACTGTCCTCCACGTTAAGTTCAACATCAATGGTGCCCAGTTCCCGGCCCGGTATCAGAAGCGGGGAAACTTTCAAGTCCTGGTTCTGATTCACCCGGGCAAGCTCCTTTCGAATTCTGGGCAGATAAAGAATTTCGCCGGGGCTGATCCCGGACAGATATCGATCCAAATACGCATGGGTAAAATATTTATTTCCTTTCACCCGTACCCGTTTAATTCGGCTTTCAATGACCTGGAACTTCACGACACCGTCACTGACCGTCTGTTCGGGAATATTCACCAGAACGGTGGGATATCCAAGGGAATGGTACAATTTTTCAAGGGCATCCCTTGCTGCCTCAACATCCCCGGCTGTTTTCCCCTGTCCCATATAGTCCTTGATTCCCATGGTCAAAACTTCTTTTTCCAGCACTGAATTGCCTTCAATATAAAAGGAGTTAATATCAAAGGTCAGTTCCTTTCCCTGCAGGTCGGCCGGAATAGAAATCTGTCCGGCAATCAGCATCACCAGCAATACTGTTTTGCAAAGGAGGAAGCCGTTTTTTAAGAAAGTTTTCTTTTTCAGGTAAAAATTACAATTCATCAAGTATCAGCTTTAACAGAATCATGGTTGATCATCTGTTTCAATTCCGGCAGCAACTGCGGTGCAGCCTTGAAACCGCTTATTTTTTTTATTACCGTTCCCTTGTCGTCCAACAGCACAATCATGGGAAACCCATCCTGTCCGTAACGGGCCATTAAGGATTCATCTTTGTCTGAATTGGCTTTCACCCAGATAAATTCATCTTTAAGCTGTTTGATACGGGGGTCCTCAAAGGTGTGCTCAAACATTTTTGTGCACCACTGGCACCAGTCCGCATATAATACAAGCACCTCATTTTTTTTCTGGGTCTTTGCCGCCTGGAGTCCCTGGTCATAGTCATCTATCCAGGGAAGATGGATATCCGTAAAATACGATGCTTTTTGTAAGGATAGGATGGTATAATCAAGCACAAATTGCTTTCCGGCAAACGGATGGTTAAAATCAACGGTGAAACTGGCATCCTCAATATCGGTAATCCATCCCCGCTTTTGGTTTTGAAAGAAATCAGCTCCCATAACAGGGTCCAACCGGATTTCAATCACACCCTGATCTATCCGAATGCTTGTTTTTCCCAAATCGGTTTCTTGGATTTGACCGTCTTCAGCAAGATTTTCCAGCTGAATAAAATCGTCCTCAACGTCAAGCACCTTTGATTTAAAATAGGGATTCACCTGGATAATTTCCCCCTTGGCCGGCAGAGACTTGAACCGCTTCTGATAATCTGCGGTAATCACCTTCATTGTGACCGGGAACTTTTGAAGGCGTGGGAATTTTTTAATTTTTTCTGCTTTTCTTTCTCCATATGCCTGTTCCGCAGGGATTGCTTTTGTCTGATGTTCGCCCTCTTTCATTCCAATGACCGCCAATCCCAACCCAGGCACAAGGGTCTTTTCCCCGGCAATGAACGTAAAAGCCACAGGTTTGCTCCCGGACACCACCTGACCATCCATATAGGTCGTGCAGTTGACGGAAACCAGATCATCTTTTTGCACTTCGCCCAAAAGCGCATCAAGATCTATATTTATATTTGTCTCCCCGGCTTTTTGAGCTGCATCAACAGCCTTTTGAATCCGTTCTTTCAAGATCTTGATCTGTTCATCACTTGGCCTTTGGGTTGACGCATCCTGCCCATCCGCATTGTTTATGCCCCCGGCACCACTTGCCCCTGCCCCGCCCGGGATCAGTAACAGCATTAAAAATATCGGCACAATCTTTAGAACCGATTGCCCCCTTAGGCGCTTACATGGATTCATCATTGAAGATCCTCCTTTTGATCTGTCCGTGCTTGTGCATCATCTTCACTAAAGGCCTTAACCCGGCATTTCAGAGGGTAGCCCCCAAAAGGATGACCATAATCCACAACAATGGTGTTGTCGGTTATTTCCACCACCCGGCCAATGCGATAACCGTCCCGGACCAGCATACCGACTTTAGAATCAATGGTTACCGTTGCCTTTTTATCGTCCCCTTCAATTCGGGCCGTTCCCCAGGGAACTTTTTTGACCAGATGCTCATTGATGATCAATTTAAGCGTATATTTCCCGTTGTTCACAGCAGTAATCTCTGCATAGGCCTGCCCGTCATCGGTATATAATTTGGTCCCTGCCACAGGTGCCTCGCCGTGGTCCTTTTTATATCTGTCAGCATTTAACACCCTTGTCCTGGGAACCTGCCTTACCCGGTCTACAGCATCGTAGCGCTGGCGCTTACTCACCCCTGAAAAAACACCGGGGTCAAAGATCATTTCGTAAAACAGATTTTTGTTTTTCCCAACAAGTCCTGCGTCAATCTGATCCCGCAGCACCTGGTAAAAAGGCAGGATCGTTCCTGTTTCTTTCTTTGATTCCATCCGGCCGGCGGTGATCAATAATGGGAAATAGGCTTGTCTTTCTGTGAATATTCTTGATTTCCGGATGGACTGATCCTGGGCCACCTCTTTAATGCTGGTATCCACAAGCCCTTTGCCGTCAATAGCGCAGATATAATCCACATGCAATTTTTCCCCCAAGATCACAGGATCTCCGGATGATGTGATGCCGGCACAACCGGACATCATGGTTAAACCTGCCGCAACTGCAAACAGCCGGAACAAGATCGGCCGGATTTTATAAAACGTCTTCACTACGCCACCTTATCGTTAAATCTAAACAAACATGTATATATGCCCAGCGCATCGGCAATAAATTTTTAAAGCCCCAGACTAATAACAATTCTTTTTTAGTGTTTGGTGAGGAAAAAATTAGAATTAAGCCTAAAAAAAACAGAGGAAAACCACCCAACCTGTTTTTTCTAAATTCAAAGACCTATTTTGAGCTTGGGCCTAACAAGAAGAAGCGGACCTGAAGTCATCAGATCCGCTTCTATTTAACCACACGCGTTGGGATTACTACAAAACAACAATCCCTCAGGATGTGTGCCTTCTGTCTATTCTGCGGTGTAGTTCATTACAGGATAGGTATAATCAGTACCTTTGGACACCTGCATATCACCCTGGGCAGCCCAGAAGGTTGCTTTGCTGGGCAGCATATTGGCAGCATCTGATGCAAAGTTAATTAAGTGATTAACTGCGGTCAGGGTATCACCGGTCTCATTGTAGTACATCCACTGTGCTGACCAGAAATCATATACGCCGTATTTGATTTTTGCAGCATAACCGTCCTCACCCTGCCAGGTCATGCGGAACACATTGGTTTTGCTGGTTCCGTCTGTTCCACACTTATCAGCGTCGGCATATCCCACTGCGGCATATCCGTCTGCATGCGCCTGCTGGATACATTCGATCAGCTGGGAAGACCCGTCATTGAAATAAACCGCAGGAGATACGCCCCACATTACATCATCATCATCATAGGTTTTCTCAGTTTGTGCCAGCCCCTGATCACCACGCATAACCGCTGCGTCTAAAGTTGCAAGCGTACCGGATCCGGCATGTCTCATGCAAAGCACAACCGTGTTATAGGTGCTTTCATCATTGGGATCATAAGATCCGTCAAACATACCCCATTCAGCAACATTGCCGCTGAACAGAGAAACCGCCATTTCACGGGTCATGTTGGTATAGGGCACACCTGTGCCGGCAAAAAAGGCAAAGGGCACAACAATCGGACGGGATGCCGTGAACCCTTTTTCTTCGGGATCATCCAGGTTGGTGCCGTACACAACAGAATTGCTGTACGCTACATTGGTCGCATCAGTTGAGTTGCCGTATTTCATTCCGGATGTGGTCTGGTTAAAGGTTTTAGCAGCCACATCAGAGGCACCAATGGTGACATCCTGGCAGCTCAGCGTATCCAGAGCACCGGGGGTTCCGCCGTATGCAACAAGGCCGGCACCATCCAGGTTGGCCTGAAGGCGGTACCCATAGGCACCGGCTTCAGCATAGCAGCCGTCGGTATCGGGATCTGTGGCCTGGCCCATTACGGCACGGATACCGTCATAGGACGCTTTTGATGTGTAACGAACAACCACGGTGTCGCCATTGAAGACTGAGGAACCGCTGCCACCTGTAATGGAAGTGCCTGCAATCGCACCACCGGCACAAACAGAGACACCTGCATCCCGGGAGATGTCATACTCTACGCCGTCTCTAACGTATTTGTTTGCTTTGGATTTTGCAGAGTAGATATCTGATGTGCTGCACCCCAGCTTGTTCTTCAGGAATTCGGGGGCTTCGGCAGTCCAGAATTTATACTGGGCAGATGCACCGTAAATGTTGATGTTAATGGTATCCGCCGCCTGGGCAGTTGCACCCATGGCAAGGACGGTTCCGCCAATTGCAAGGCCTTTAAGGATCTTCTTAAACATTTGCTTTTCCCTTTAATTTTAAATATACATTTTACTTATGAGATCTACCCGTAACGCGGTAGATTGAAACACTTTACTTATTTTCTGCGGATACCGGCAAGTCCGAGAAGGCCAATCCCCAGAAGCGTCAAGGAGCCTGGAACAGGCACCGCAGAGGCAGAGGCGTTGAGCATAACGGTACCGTTAGAATAGATCTGAATGGTAGCAACGGTGTCAGAGTAGAAATATCCAGTTCTTCCACCGGTAAAACCTGTTTCCTGAAGGTACAGTTCCACATAACCATCTTCAACCAGGGAAGTTTCACCCAAATCAGTGTCAGCTAAAAAACCGCGAAAATTGCCAGGCAGAGTGCCGTTGGAGTTCATGATTATATTGTAAGAGTTCAGATCTGAGGATAATCTGGTGCTGAAAGAACCATCAGCGCCAGCAAGCGCAATGCTAGAAGATCCGGTTTCAAATGAGGTGTAGGCACCTTTATTGTATGAAACGTCAACGTCTTCTGTAATGCCAAGATACTTAGCAGTTGTAGAGCCAACACCGCTATTTCCAAAAACAGCCACACTAAGATCGCTGTAAGAAGAGATAGAATCACCAAAGTTACTCAAAGAAAAGGACCCAGCTTCGGCCAGAGTTACGTTTTGTGCAGTTAGATCCAAACCGGAAAGACTGCCCAGATCAAGTACAACCTCATTGTCGTCCGCATTGTAAACCGCCAGCATAAGGCTGTCGGAAGTGAACGCCAGGGCGGAATCTACAGCTGCAAACACCATGAAACATGCAAAAACAACAGATAACAATTTCTTCATTTTCATCTCCTAAATTAAAAAAATTAAAAAAAAATTTTTAAAATTTGGTAGTCCGGCTGTCTTGCTCTGCCTTCTTTAATTTTTATTTTTGGACGATGGGTCTTTTTGCCCGGCTTCATCCCTGTTAAAATTTAAAGACAGATCCAAGATCCTGATGACTTTCCGACCCCCGGTTACCCGGGGTGTGGCTTTTTCAAACTTTAGATTCTTTATACGCTTTAATAGTTAGTGGATTTTTAGTGGAATTTTAGAAAAATAATAAACGAACTATTTTATTTTTTCTGTTCGGGCTTTCATCACAAAGACCAGTCCAATCCCCAGGGGGACAGCCTGAATACATAAAAAATAAACCATCTGGGAGATGGTTGCCGCCCATTGCATATGAAACGCCGCAATCCACGTGTTGCAGATACGCATGGCGATCTGAAGCAGTGTCAGCACGCCTCCCCCACAGGCAAACCAGCCCAGCCGGGTGGTGAGGTTAACATGTTTAACAGCAAGCAAAAGCCCCGCCATGGTGACCAGGCTGAATGACTGATAATAATAATCATGGCCAAGGGGTATCACTATCTTATAGGAGGCTGCGGAGAACACCTTTTCAACAAAACCGTCCACCATGCCTTGATACACGCGGTTCAGCGGCAGCCAGAGAAGAAACGGAACCAAGGAAAAGGCAAGAAATCGAAGAAAGAACCGGATCGGCTTTTCCAGAAAGTCAGGATCGGAGACCTTGCGGCACCAGAGCAGACATAACAACACCACAGTGGAAAGCATGCCCAACTGCCCCAGGTAGATATGAAACACATCGAATAAATTTGGGAAAAATCGGCCGATCATTGTGACGGCACCAATTCTGATGCCGTTGAGCAGTGAAATCAATACAACGCCGACTGCGATACCGGTCAGTTTCTGGATCCGGCCGGCCGGAAAAGCGAGCACAAAAGCGGTAAACAGCGCAATCAAATGAACGGCCGAACATTCGGAAATGACATTGACGGCAAAACCGTCCAGACGGATATTCGTTCCCCGGACCACGGGTGCTGTTCCCATCATCCGCATGAAAACGGCGGAAAAATTTGCCGTCAAATGGTTGAGCGGACCGTACCAGGATTCGGGAACGAGGCTGACGGGAATAAAGATGAGGGCGGCCAGAATCAAAAAAGACCATATGAACGCGCGCAGCTGCTTTCGGGCCGACAATAGATGGTGTTGTGATGTATTGAACGTATCCCGGGCTGCCCGCCTGTTTAATTTTGCTCGTTTTCCGCTCATGTGAAAAGCACTTGGGCTTTTTGCCTGGTGGCCATTAAGGCAAAAATTGTATCAATTTTTTTTGGGATTCAGGCTGAATTCGAATCACCCTTTTTTATTCAGAACAAAGCCCAAAAATTTATCCGGCGGCAGCAGGGAAACGGCTTTTTCAATGTCCGCCTTGGGCGTTACCCGGGCTTCAACCACCATGATGATGCCGTCCATCATGGGGGCCATGGAAATGGCCTCGGAACGTTCGAGAACCGGCGGGGCGTCAAAAAACACATACCGGTCGGAATACCGCTGCCCCATCTCTGCCACAAGCGACTCCATGGCTTCCGAAGAGAGGATCTCGGTGGAATTGCCCACCGTTTCGTCTCCGGAGATCAGGGTCAATTTGTCTATCCCCGGCCAGATAATCAGATCGTTTAACGGAACGCCGTGGAGAAAGTAATCGATCAGGCTCCGGTCATTTTCAATCCCCAGGTATTTATGGATATCCTGACCCTTGAAATCGCAGTCCACGAGAAGCACGGTCTGATTGAATTCCCGGGCGAAAATAAACCCCATGTTGATGCTGGTGATGGTTTTGCCCTCGTTTTTATTCGGGCTTGTGATCATCAGGGTATTCAACTTTTTCTTTTTGGACTGCTGCTGAATCCGGGTTCTTAGAATCTTATAGTATTCAACTTCGGGCGCGTCGGGGTTGATGCAAATCCCCCGGTTTTTCAGGACAAGGTCCGGATCAATGGGATATTCCCGGGATTTTTCGTATACCGGCGCGTCAAAGGACAACGGGGCGATCCTGTCCTGGAGGTGGCTTTTTTCCATTACTGCTTCCTGGGTCATTTTTCATCTACTCCTCTATAAGAAAGTATATCTAAGTCACTTAGATCTTTCAAAATTTTTTGTGGGCTGCGCCTGGCAACTGATATG
The DNA here is from genome assembly GCF_963666675.1 of uncultured Desulfobacter sp. Taxonomy (NCBI): domain Bacteria; kingdom Pseudomonadati; phylum Thermodesulfobacteriota; class Desulfobacteria; order Desulfobacterales; family Desulfobacteraceae; genus Desulfobacter; species uncultured Desulfobacter sp. Next base: position 4,152,353 of record NZ_OY762929.1, read on the forward strand.
TCAGGTCGCCCCTTGGCCGTTTAAAGAAACTTGCGCCCGAATTTGGCCTGAAAAACGGCCAGGTCCATGACAAAGTGATCAAACAAGAAGACGGCAAGAAGAACCGTGGAGACCATACCGGTAACCATTGCCAAGCGCCTTAGGTTCTTGTTTCGCCGGTCCTCTTTGGTGACAATAATCGGGATCTCCACCAGGAGCGGGGAACCAATGGTCCTTGACAAGGCTTCCCCGTTATTAAAAGAGGAGTCTGAAAACTCCATCAGGGCGGCCAGGGCAACACCTGCGCCTACACCTAAAACGATCCCAATGAGTACAATGGCGAGCCGGTTGGGTTTAAAGGGTTTTTCAGGCAGCCGTGCCGGTTCCACCAGGGTGAACCGCTCTCCTTTCTGTTCGGATTCCAGTTCCCGGGCGACTTTGGCCTCCATCATTTTTGCCTGCAGATCAGTATGCTTCATGTACAGATTGTTTCTTTCGGCCACAAGGGCATTGTATTTTTCCTCGACGCCGGGGGTCATGGCAAGGCGCAGCCGGCTGTCATCCGCCTGTTTTTCCATCTCCTCTATTTTTTTAAGGGTGGAGGCGATATCGGATTTCGTACCGGCCAGACGGGAGGCAAGGGTGACATAGGCAGGATTTTTCTGCTTTTCCTTCTCTTCCTTCCTTGACTCTTTTACTTGCAGGGTCAGATTTTCGATTTCCTGTTTGGTCTTGATCACATCCGGATAGAGGTCTGAAAATTCGGTCTTTAAATTGACCAGCTCAATTTTGAGCGCTTCAAGCCGTCTTTGATCCTGGTATTTCTGTTCTTTTTGAAGCTCGGTATCTTCCATGAAAACCGGCGTGTTGTTCAACTGCTCCTGCAACTCTTCTCTTTTTTCCTTGAGGTTGCGCAGGTTCTCTTTGGTGTACTCGATATCCCTTTCAATGCGGTCCAGGGTCCGTTGGTTTAATTGGAACAGTTCAGGAAGCGACTCAACGTTTTCCTTCTTGAATACCGCCATTTTCTTTTCCAGTTCGGAAATCTGCGCTTTAACCTTGTCGCTTTCGACCAAAAGAAAATCATAGGCGGACGAGGACTGCTCCTTTCTTACTTTCAAGTCTTCCTTCAGGAACAGGGAGGTGATAGTGTTGGCGACCTTCTGCACTTTTGTGGGATTCTTGCCTTGATAGGAGAGATTGAATGCAATGGTGGCCGTCGCCGTCCTCCCGGACATGCGGTCCGCAATTTCCACATTCACGGGAACCAGCTTGATATCTTCCTTCATGATTTCAATGATCTCATCCGTGGTCTTTTTTTCCTTTAAATCCGGATAAAGTCCAAATTCTTCAATCAGTTCGAGAAGACGTGTTGAGGTCAGAATCCGTGCATGGATACTCTGCATCCGTTCTTCGGCAAATGTGGTGATGGAAGACGTGACATATTCCGCCGGGATTTCCCTTTTTTCGATCAACAAGGTGGCCTTGGATTGATATACGGGGGGCAGCAGCAATGCGACGCAAACCGAAATGATTGCAATAACAATAAACGGCAATAGATAGGCTGCCCGTCTATGCTTTAGAATATCAATGGCGTCTTCCAGTGAAAAAGCGTTTCCTTCCATTTGTGCTCCTTGGTCAATTAAACCTGTTTTACGCGTGTGATCTTAATTAATTGAGCCCGTCTCGGCTTCATACTGCTCAACTATTTTTCTGGCATCCTCCGCACCGGGAAAGTCCATATTCTTGGCCAATGCAGATTCAAGGTGGGTGGCAGCTTCCTGGTGCCGCCCCTGTTTTTCCAGCACCATGCCCATATGATAATTGACGATATAGTGATCCGGCCGTTGCGCAAGGGCCATTTTAAGTTCGCCATGGGCCAGTTCGTAATTCCCCATTTTATAGTAAATCCACCCAAGGGTATCCCTTGTCGGCCCGGCACTGCCGCTCAGGCTCACCGCTTTTTGGGCATATGCCATGGCTTCGGAAAGATCCCCCGCCTGGCCGGCCAGATATTCGGACGTGATGTAGGCATAATCATTGGCCGCAGACCACAGGGAGGGGATGGCATCAAAGGCCTGCTTGAACACCGTTGCGGCCGCCTGGTAATCTTCATCTCCTTTATGGATCATGCCCAAAAGCATCCAGGCTTCCTTATTTTTCTCGTTCTGTTTGATGGCGGACTCAAGTTTTGCAACGGCACTCTCTTTTTTTCCCTGGAACAGGTAAAGTTGTGCCAGGTTTTCATATGGTTTCTGCCATTCGGGAGAAATCTCAATGGCCTTTTCAAAATGGGTTTCTGCTTTGTCATAGGCCTTGGTTACAAAATAGATGCCGCCCAGAAGGTTCCAGCTAAAGGCTTCTTCGGGTTTTTTTTCAAGCCGTTTTTCGCACAAAGCGATGGCGGCGGGCACATTTTTCTTTTTCATATACAGCTGGGACAACTGGGAGATCAGCATGGCGGCGTCCGGAAATTTTTCATACCCGGCCTTGAGTTCCAAAAGCGCTTTATCATCTTCATTGCGTTTGAGATACACATTGGCTGTCTTGATATATCCGGCCGGCGAATCCTTGTGAACGGTTTTGACCTGTTCAAATTGGGCCAGTGCTTTATCATACTGCTTGGTACCGGTATAAAAATCCCCCAGGTTGATGAGGGCATTGATGTTGTCCGGTGCCAGCGCTACGATTTGTTTAAGATATTCTTCGCTTTTTGCGGTGTCCTGTTCCACCATCTTCATCCGGGCCAGGGCCATGAGAATTCTATCGGATTCCGGGTTTGCCTTAAGGCCTTTTTCAAGAACATCCAATGCCAGCATGGGCTCTTTGTTTATCAGATGCGCCTGGGCCAGGTTCAGATGTCCTTGAACAAGCTCCGGTTTTTCCGTTACAACCACCCGGAACTCGGATATGGCATTGAGCCCGTCCCTTCGGTTCAGGTAAAAGTTGCCTTTAAGGCCGTGGGCTTCGACGTTATTGTGATCTTCTGCCAGAACTTCATCCACCAGTTTTTCAGCATCCTCGGGCAGGGCTTTGGCCAACATCAGTTTGGCCAGGCTCATCTTGGTTTTTATAATACCCGGATGGCCTGGATCTTTATTTAATTCCAGGTTTGCTTTTAATACCTGCTCTGACTCATCCAGCCGTCCGGTGTTGGTATACATCTGTGCCAGAAAAAGTCGGAAATCAAAATTTTCGGGGCTGTGGGCAATCACTTTTTTAAGCAGGATTTCCGCCTTTTCCGGCTCTTTTGCGCCCAGCCAGAAATTGACAACCGGCATCACAACCGAACCCTGGGCATCAGAGGCATCCACCACGCCGTTGAGATAGGATTCCGCACTAGGCTCATCTTTTTGCACCAGATAATATTGGGCCAACGCCAGTTTAAGCGTAATTTGATCCGGCTCAAGATCAATGGCTTTCTTAAGATAGCCTTCTGCCGCATCAAATTGTTCATCCCTGGCGGCAGCCTTGTAAAGACGAACCAGGAGCGGAACATTCTCCGGGTTTTCCTTCAAGCCCTGCTCTAAAAACGTTTTGGCACCGGCCCGGTCTTTATCCTTTTCGGACAGGGATGCCATCATCATATATATCTCGGGGCGGGTCAGATTTTCGGCCAGCATGCCGGACAAAATTTGTTCTCCTTTGTCATAGTCCTTATTGACAAAATGAACGGAGGCCATCAACAGCCGTCCATTCACATGGGTGGGATCTTTTTCAAGGACATGCGCCGCATATTCTTCGGCTTTAAGTTTCTCCTTGGCCCCGAGCAGAAGCCGGCCAAGCTCAACTTCGGCCTGGAGATTGGAAGGATCAAGCCGCAGGGTTTTGTCAAACATCTGGTAGGCCCGTTTATAATTTTTCCTTTCAATTTCGACTTGACCGAGCTCAAAAAAGGCATCTGCATATTCAGGGTCGATCTGGACGGCATTTTTAAACTCCAGCTCCGCACTGGCATAATCTTTTTTTCCCATCAAGGCTTTACCCTTATTTAAAAAGGCAGCCTTTTTGTCATCCGGGCTGCCGCACCCGGCAACCAGGAATAAAATCAAAACAAGAACACTGATTAATGGGTACGTTCGCTTGTTCATACCTTAGTCCTTTCCTTTGTCATATCGTTACGGCTTTTTAAATTCAGTGGTTCTAAAAACAATATATCCAGTTCCGGGTAACCTAAGAGGTAAAAACCTCTCAACGGAAAAACAGCCCTTTAGATATGATTTTAATATGTTTGATTGATTAATCTAAAATGTGAAGTTGATTAGACGTCGCCATTTGTTAACGCAAGTCACACGACACAACACAATCAAAACTTTATATTTATCTACCCGCCCATGAACAGGGGCTGAAAATAGGCACCGCACGGCCAAAGACACAACGGACAGGTACGCCATAAAACCCCGCCTGCCGGACACTCACACGATTTTCACACTTTTTTTAAATTCCGCTAAACCCCTAAAAATATTTACATCATATGTAATCTGTAATTGTAAATTTCTGTAAACCATAAAAATCATTTCACCCCACCTGTTGCCGGGCGTGGCAGGCACCGGGTTTTAAGGCTGGATACAGGAAAGGACGTGTTGTCATGAAAGAAGATTTCTTTTTACCCCGGCGTTTTTCTGCTCTGATACCCGGTATCTTGTCGAAAAGCCCCATCTCCCTGGGAATTCATCATATCCCGGGAGCGTTTCGGTTGTTGACTGTATTCTGGCCGGTTCTGTTCCTCTGCATACACAGCATAAGCCATGCCCACCCGGGCCATTACGGCAGCCCGTTCCATGCCCACCACCTTGAACAGGCCTTTGAATATGCAGAACAGGAGTACCGCATTGTCTTCGTGCATGTGAGTGCTGCCGGGGGTAAACGATTGCAGTTTTTCAGGTGGCCCGGCGATGCCAATGCCCACCTGATTGATCTGCTGGTCCGGGAAACGGTGATCGTGGAACTGGATGCCGCTGAAAATGCTGACGAACTTGGGGACTACGACATTGCGGCGCCCCAAATCCTGCTGATCAACCCGGACGGCTCGCTGATTCAACATATAGATGCAAACCTGCCTGTACCGGTACTCAACGCGACACTCAATAAAATCCTCACCGGACAGGATGCCGTGGAAAGGGCCCGGCTCAATCTTGAAAGCAAAGGGGAAGAGGATTTTTTCTCCCGGGAGCGGCTGGCCGCAGCCCTGGGCAATGCAGGCCGGACCCGGGAAGCCGCCGGGATTTATACATGGTGTGCAAGGCAGTGCATCGACAACACATCCCTGGCTGCTCTGGGCCGCCGCCCCAAGGTGTTTGCCGCAATTGCCCAATTTGCCCAAAGCAGTAATGAAATCCAGGATCTTTTAGAGAACGTTCTGGACAGTGCCGAATCAGCCGTGGCCTTCAAACCCGATGATGCCGGCCTGTCCAAGGATCTTGTACAGATTTACGAGCGCGGAAACCAGGCCCGGGCCCAAAAATTTTTTGATCAGCTTCCCCAGGACAGCGTTGCACGCCACGGGCTTTTGGATTTTCTGTTTGATGACCTGATTGAACAGGGCCGTTACCCGGAGGTGATCAAACTCATTGATCCGGCCCAGGCGTTCAAAGGAGAGGTGGCTCAGTATCGGCGCAATCGTATTCTGCGGCCGGCAGCGGCGGAACAGGGCCGCGGCCGGGGCACACGCTCTTTTGTTGTCCAGCGCGCCACAGGGTTAGTCCAGGCCCTGGCGGGCACCGGAAAAAATGATAAAGCCAAAGATCTCATACAAAATATCATGGCATTCGACTCAAAACCTGCCACCCAAAAAGCACTGGAACAACGTCTTTATAAAGTGGGCCGCACCGATCTTTTGCAGACAAAATAGACCATGGACACCCCCAACAATGGCAAACGTTTCAACGGCGGAGACAAAAACATGAAAAAATCACTGATTGCCCTTTTTGCCGCAACCATTTTATACACATCAGGCACAGAGCCGGCTGTTGCAGAGGATTTCACGGTAATCGCCCTGCCGGACACCCAGAATTACAGTGAACACTATCCTGAAATCTACACCAGCCAGACCCAGTGGATCGTGGACAGCGCCAATACGCTCAACACTCAATTTGTCACCCATCTGGGAGATATTGTAAACAATGCGGCAACCGCCTTTGAGTGGGCCAACGCAGTCAACGCCATGGACATCCTGGATAATGCGGATATGCCCTACGGGACCTGTGTGGGCAACCATGACATTCATTATCCAGGCGATTACTATGACCCCGACGGCGAGAACTATCTTACCCGGTTTTCACCGGATAATTATGCAGACAAATCCTGGTTCGGCGGGGCATCCCCCAGCGGCCTGAGCAATTACCAGATCGTCACGGTGGATGGCAAAGGGTATCTGTTCATGCACATTCTGGTTGAAACACCGCCCCAGGAACTGGCCTGGGCCCAGGAGATCCTTAACGACAACCAGGACAAACCGACCTGGGTCAGCACCCACCGTTATCTGTTCAACTGGTCCATACTCGGGGCCGGACGGTATGATGATTTCAACTACACCTTTGAAGGCGCTTACCGGGATGACGGCATTCCCGCGGACAGTTTCTATCACAATTTTGTGGCGGCCAACCGGCAGATCTACATGGTCTACTGCGGTCACAACCATGCAGAATACCGCCAGACCAGCACCAACAACTTCGGGCTGACGGTTCATGAGGTCCTGGCGGATTACCAGGATGGGGACAACGGCGGTGACGGATACCTGCGCATCAATACCATCAAACCCGATGACGACCGGATAGATGTCAAAACCTACTCTTCCTACCGGAATAGTTACGAAACCGATGGCGACAGCCAATTCACTTTGTCCGTCAATTTTGATGACTACACGTCGAATTCACCGGTCCTGAGCTTCCGGCAGGGGGTTGACGGGTACGCCGGCGCCGTGGATACCTATGTCAGTGAAAATAACAGCGGCGCAAGCTATGGGAGCAGCGGCACCGTTGTTGTGGATAACGACACGGAGAACTCACTGTGGGGTGATGATGAAGCCCAGGGGCTGCTGAAGTTCGGTGATATCTTCCAGGGTGCAGTGCTGGAGGGTGACGATCCCCCCACCCGGATTCCTTTGGGTGCAACCATTACAAACGCGGTGATGACAATAACCCTGGTCGACGATGTGGATTCACCAAGCTGCAGCGGGCTGGATTTTAATGTGCACCGGCTCGCCAGGGACTGGAATGAATCCTCAACCTGGAATTCCCTTGGCAGCGGCATCTCCACGGGTTCATCCTCGGAGGTGGACACCACCATTCTAGGCTCTTTTGCAGGCGACAATGATCCGGACAGTGATTACAGCCGCACTGTGGATGTAACCTCCGCTGTCCGGGACTGGTCCAACGGCAGCGCCAATTACGGATTTGTCATCACCTCCGAGGATATCAGCTGGTGCGACGACGGCGTTGAGATCAAGTCATCGAATAACAGTTCCACGGCGGAACGCCCCATGCTTACGGTATCATTCACCTACACCGTCACCAATGTTGAACCCACAGTCACCCAGGTCTTGACAGCCGCCCCCGCCCAGGTCAACGAAGGAGAGGAATCAATTCTGACCCTAGCCGCCGAGGATCCCAATGCCCAGGACCCGCTGATTTTTTGGCTGGAAGGCCAAGAGATCGGGTATGCCACGGGGTCCGGGTCAGTGGAACACGCCGTCTTGTTCGAGGACGAAGGCACCTACACCTTTTCCGCCCGGATCGAAGATGATGAAGCGATTGTGGATGCAGGCACCGTAACTGTTGTTGTGAACAACCTGCCCCCGGTGATCACCGACTTAACTTCGGATTTGACCGTGGATGCAGGCAGAATATTTACCTATGCAGTTCAGGCATCCGACCCCGGGGTCTATGACACCATTACCACTGCCTGGGACCTGGATGACAACGGGGCCTATGATGACGATGAAGGCACCGAAGGCACTGCGTGGTTCAGCACAACAGGAGAACATATTGTCCGTGTAAAGGTTGAGGACAATGACGGAGCTGAAACGGTGGATGAATTTATTGTGACCGTGGTGGACATTGCCGCAGACGGTGATTTTGACAATGACGGCGACAGCGTTGACACAACAACCCATGTCTTCACCGACGCCGATGATGAGACCGCCTTTGAATTCTGCATGGCAGGTTCCGGTGTTACACCTGCCCCACCCGCCCCCTATGATGCCGTAAACTGCTTATCCGCCTTTGATGCGGATAATGACGGGGATGTGGACAGCGATGACGAAAACGACCTGCTCGGTATTGAAACCGTGACACCGGTACCGGCCATAGGTATCGCCGGACTGCTTTTGACCGCACTTATCATTTTAGCCATCGGCGTGTATGGCCTGGATCGAAGAACAGGGAAACAATAAGCATCAAAAGTTCATCTATTGGGCTTTTTTTATATTACTGTCAATAAAACTAAAAGTTGAAAAAAAGGAAAAGTTTATGGGGAAAAAATTTTTATTAGCTGTGGCATTCATACTGTTGTTGTCATGCGCACCTGCATACGCAGACATGAGCTTAACCATTGCGCCTTCACAGCAGACAATTGGAATCGGAGAGACCGCAGAGGTTGATATTATTCTCAGCGGGTTGGTTGATGACCCTGAATTGACTGAGTTTTGGGTTGAGATTTCTTATGATGAAACGATCTTGAGCTTTGGAAGAGGAACCCTAAATGTAGAAGCCGATGAGACGGAGATTTATGAGAGGAGCCCTGGATGGGTCAATATCTCGGTACGCGAGATCGTAACCAATCCCCAGCCATACCCGGAATGGAGCCTGGCTACACTAACGTTTTCAGGCAAAGAGACAGGAACAAGTCTGCTTGAGCTCAACGAAGCAGCAGACTTTTGGGATGGCGTTCAACTTACGATTACGACATTTAACAATAGTACAATAACGGTTGTGCCGATTCCAGGTTCATGTTTGCTGCTACTGAGCAGTTTGGGGGTTATGGGGTTGGCAAGAAGAGTAAAAAATATCCAATAAAAAGCAGGGCTGCCCCAGCCCTGCTTTTTTTATTTTTCCGGGCTTGGTTCTAACGTCGACCATTGTAGGGGCAGGTCCCTGTGCCTGCCCTAACGGGGGCAACCACAGGGGATTGCCCCTACAGAAGGTGGCCGAGCTTATGATCAAACCCATTTTTCCAATGGTATTCCATCTTTATTCCGGAAACAGATAACTTTCTTTATCTCATGGGCTGCATTGATCTTAAATAAAAAGATCAATATGTTGCTAAAAACCCGCGTGGCCTTCCTAATAATTCCTTTAAAAAATTTTAATATTCAACTCATTTTCAGCTCACATAAAACTGATAATCACCTGCGTGCCATCAGTAATAAAGCCAAACCCCGGGAGACCGGGGGACGGAAAGCTTTAGGGGTCTTAAACCGTGAGTTTCTTCTCAAACTTTTAAGACGGCCGGCTGCCTGGGGCCAGATTATTTTAAAATTTGATTAAATATTTTTAAGGAGAAGAAAATGAAACGGATATTGTTAGCATTGGCAGCTGTTTTTTTAATTGCCGTCAGTGCCCAGGCAGAGGTTGTGGCAAATTGGGACATGTCCGGAGAACCCGGTTTCCAGACGTACACAGCCGCCGGGGGGACGCTTGATTACATTGAAGCCTTTAATATGGTTCGGGGTGACGGATTAGGGGGAAGGTCAGGGGCTGATTCTCTAAATTCAAAAGGATGGAAGGGTTCAGAGGCCGGCGATTATATAGAATTCGGTTTTTCTGTGGCAGACGGTTATGAGATTACATTGTCCGAGTTGTGGCTCGGGACTAGATCTTCCAACACCGGTCCCGGATCCATTGGTGTGTATATTTCTGTGGATGCATTCACTACGCCCGTAGAGATCCTAACACAGGAAGGTGAAGTATACGAAAACAACATCATCGACCTGAGCGGACTGGATGCCGTTTCCGGTGATTTTTACATCCGGTTGTCTGAATACGGTGATACCCGGGCCAATGGTTATGGTGCGACAGCCGGCACCGGTACTTTCCGTATCACGAACTACGATAGCTGCGGCACCAATACGAATGTACAGTTTGTCGGAACCGTTACAGCTTCTGGTGCAGCTTCTCCGGTGCCCGTCCCCAATGCAATAATCCTCCTTGGATGCGGCCTAATGGGAGTGGCAGGCATCAAAAGAAAGGACTGTTAGGCCCTTTTAATTAAATCAGAATACCGCACTAAAATACCGCCAAACTTTCTAACAACGCCTTTAAAAATTTTTAATTTTCAGGTCATTTTTGACTCACATAAAAATGCTATCCAGTTGCAAGTCTTCAGTATAAAGCCAAACTCCGGGTGACCGGAGGACGGAAAGCTTTAGGGGTCTTAAACCGTGAGTTCCTGCTCAAATTAAGATGGCCGGCTGCCTGGGACCAGATCATTATAGGAACTTGACTTTGAAAATTTTAAGGAGAAGAAAGTGAAACGGTTATTTTTAGTATTGGCAGCAATGATTTTGATGGCAGGAAGTGCCCAAGCATATGAGGTTAGTTACGGCTGGGAAGACGGTGGTACAATCTTAGGTAGTTATAAAGATATCACTGCCACAAACCAAGAGGATATTGTTCATAGTGGTGATAGCGCTCTGGAATTAGTTGACGGTAGTGCATCCGGTACTCCCCAGGCATTTGTCGGCTGGATAAATGGCCTCACCGACGGTGACGTGGTTACGGCAGGTTTCTGGGTATATGATACCACATTGGGTGCTTCTCCTTCAGGTCGTATCTGGGGACATTATACCGACGACGAAACAAACATTGACAGCTATGTCGCCAGCGCAAGCGGAAACTACAGTTACGGCGATGTCAGTGGGTGGAACTATTTGGAGTATACTTGGACCTTTGATTCCGCCGAAGGTACCCAGAACGGCTTGGTCATTGAAGCCAGAACTTACTCTAGTGCCGGTGATACCGTCTGGATTGACGATCTGACCATCACCGCACCGGAAACAGCAACGATTCTTACTCCGGCAACCGCTTCAACGGTGCCTGTACCCAACGCGCTAATCCTTCTGGGATGCGGCCTGATCGGCCTGGCCGGCATCAAAAGACAGATTAGTTAGGCACAATTATAATTAAATATAAGGGACAGTGGGGAGGTTAAAAACGCCCTCTGTCCCTTTTTTTTATTGAAAGGGAACTTATCATGAAAACCAAGCTACTCCCGCTTTTTTGTCTATTGTTCTTTATTGCCTCTGCTGGTCAGGTGTTTGCCGGGGTGGTCGATATCGGGTCGGCGGCGGACAGTCAGGTGGTGGAAGGGTATCCCACCAGCAATTACGGCGGCCAGACTGCCATGCATGTCGCCAGCGCGTCAGGCGGGTATTACAAAAACGAAAGGACCTGGGTCAAATTCGACCTGACCGGCCAGATCCCGGCCGGTGCCGTCATCAATTCCGCGAAGCTGCGAATGTGGTGCTGGAAATCCGATACGGCTGATAATATGACCGCCAATGTCCACGGCAGTTCCGACGACGCCTGGACAGAAACCGGTATTACCTGGAACACACAGCCCTCCTATGAGACGGCAGCGCTTGACGGTCAGGAGATGACTGCCAATACCCAAGATTACTGGGTGGAATGGGATGTTACGGGCTTTGTTCAAACCGAGGTGGATGACAATGGTGACATGGTCATCAGTCTCGTGGTCAAGGCGGCGGTCGAGGGGCAGGACCCCTATCGGACGTATGCCTTTGACGGCAAGGAGTATGGTTCGTCCCTGGCCCCCCGGCTTCGTATTGATTACACAGGCGACTGGCCCACCACAGGCGGATTCAAAATTTTTCACATGAACGATATGCACTCCCGCCTGCTGCCCCATGAGTTTGATGTGCCGGATACCCAGGACACCGTGGGAATGGAATGGGTGGGCGGAGCATCTTACTTTACCACCAAACTGCTTGAACTCAAATCCGGCAGCCCGGATTCCCTGATTATGGACGCAGGGGACATCTCCGAGGGCAACCCGATTGGAGATCTTCGGGGAAACGGCGGCATGATCGATTTTTACAACGAACTGGATCGCAAACTCAAGCTGCTGGGCGGCCGGGGGATTGATGCCGTGGTGGTGGGCAATCATGACGTGAATTCCGCCCAGATGCTCAACAATATGAAGAACAATGCCAATTTTCCCGCCATCTCCATGAACATTTATGATGCGGTTACCGGGACGCCGTATTTCCCCGAATATGTCACGGTAACGGTCAACGGTACGAAGGTGGGGATTCTGGGTTACACCACCGACTCCTCCTCCTTTCTCGGGTCCGACCTGGTCGGTGTCGTGGAAGTTAAAAAATGTGTCTGGGAGGATTCCGACGCCGATACCATCGACGTCAAAGACAAAGTGTCATATCTGAGAACCACCAAAGGGTGCGATGTGGTCATTCTTCTCTCCCATGTGGGCCAGAGCCGGGTGACGGCCGGGGACGATGCCCTGATTGCCGACGCCGGCGGGGTGCTGCCGCCGGAGGTCGTGATCTCGGGCCACTGGCACACCTGGACCGAACGGGTCTGGCAGCCGAGCAATATGAACGGCAAGACCCTGGTGGCCGAAGCGGCCTCATACATGCAGTATATCGGAGAGCTGGAAGTCACGGGTGCCGGTAAATACGTCCAGGCCCAGAAGCATGTGATCCGCAACAGTGAGATTGTTCCTGATTCGGACATGGAAACCCTGATCGCCGGTCTGATCACCGAATACAACGACCAGGATCCGGCGCCGGCCCACGGTATTTACGATGTAATCGGTTATTCGGCCGTGGATCTCACCCTGGACAAGGACAAATGGTGGACCGTGAGTGAATACCCCTGGGCCGCCACCAACGCAGCCGGTGCCTGGATCTGCGATTCAATGGTCTGGAAAGCAGGTCAGCTCGGCATGCCTGTTGATCTGGCCATGCAGTCCGGCGGCGGAATCCGCCGGGACGTGGCCGCCGGGGAGATCACCTATATCGAAATCTACGAGGCCTATCCCTGGTCCGACGACAATATGGTCCGGGTGCAGATGACCGGCCAGGAGATCTGGAACTGGATCCAGTCGGATTACGTGGGCACCTCGATCTCTGACGACTGGCTGGTAACCGCCCAGGATGGTCTGATCTCCGCCATCACCTACCAGGGGAGCCCCATCAGCCTGACCGGTACCTACAATGTTGCCGTCAGCGAGTACATGTATGACCACCCGGAAAATGCACTTTCCGACACAACACCGGAAGATATGAATTATTCGATCCGGGAGGGCGTGGTTGATTTTACCGCGCAATACAATACACCGAACAATCCCATGTATCCCAACGGCATTACCCCCCGTTACGATCTGAATACCGAGTTTGCCGGCGGATTCAAGGCCGTGGTCACCATGATTGCCGACAGTGAAAATCAGCCCTATCATGAGGATGCATTTATCCGGTTTATCGAAGCCATGCCCGAAACCCTGGCCCGGCGCACCGGCTACGGTCTTTCCGAACTGGTCAATACCGACGGGTCCATCAATATGGCACACCGGTTTTCCGAAATTATGCTGTACCGCAGCCATCTTGGTTTTCCCGACGGCCTGCTCAAGACCGGTGACATCATAGAGGTCTGGGGTGAGGGCGGTTTCTATGACGGCACCCCGGAATTCATTGACCAGGAGGGCATCTACGGGGCGGATCAGCAGTTCGTGATTTACGGTAACGATGAAACCCTGGCCCGGGCCGAGTACCATGGGACCATCGATTCTTTCTGGGATGAAGAACATGAGAATCACTATGTGAAATTCTATGCTGAAAAGACAGGGGATTCCCAGGTTACGGATTCGGCCGACCAGGAAATAACCGTCTACCAGGAGGACGGTTATTATACAAAGGCATTGCCGGGCAATATCGGTGATATCCTTGAACTGACCGGTGTAAATACCTATGAAGGAGATGACGGCCGCCGTTTTAGATGCAACACTGCGATACCGGCATCCACCATTCCGGTGATAGGCTATCCTTCCACATCAGCGGTGGATGCCGTTGCGCCCTATGAACAGTCCGGCACGTCGCTCTCTTTGAGTGCCACGGCCGGCGATGTCCAGTCCGGTTCATCGGGCAGCGGCACAACCACCGTTTTCATCAATGAAATCCATTACGACAACGCAGGCACCGATACCGGCGAGGCGATCGAAATTGCCGGACCGGCCGGCACCGATTTGACCGGTTGGCATATTGAACTCTATAACGGAAACGGTGGTGCGAGTTACGGTACCATCACACTTTCGGGTACGATCACCGATGCGGGCAGTGGCTACGGCACCCTTGGTTTTTCCCAGGCCGGTATCCAGAACGGTGGGCCTGACGGCCTTGCCCTGGTAGATGACAGCGGTTCCGTGATCCAGTTCCTCAGCTACGAGGGGAGCTTTACCGCTGCTGACGGGCCGGCGGCGGGGATGGTCAGTACCAACATCGGGGTATCCGAAACTTACACCACGCCGGTCGGGTATTCCCTTCAACTCTCCGGAACCGGAACGACATATGAGGAATTCACATGGCTAAGTGCCGCTGCCGATTCCTTCGGTGGTGTGAACGCCGGCCAGACATTCGGTGCCGGAAGCGGATCGACCGGTTCGACCGGGGAAGTTACCCAGGTTGAATTTTTCTACCGTTATGCCTTGGACGGACTCACCTGGGGCGCGTGGACGTCTATCGGAACAGACACCACCGCCGGTGACGGCTGGCGCCACGCATTCGCCTACCCCGAAGGACAAGGGTATTATGAATTTTATACCGTTTCAACAGACGATGACGGCAATGTTGAAGACGCGCCGATTCGGGCAGACGCCGAAGTCTTGTTCAATAATGCCCCGGAGGCACCTGAACTGGAAGAATCAGGTATTGCCGACGGCCAGACAGATGTCGGGTTGAGCCCGACATTAAGCGTCACCGTATCTGATTCGGATGCAAGTGCCGTGGATGTCTCTTTTTATGACGGCAACGGCAATCTGATCCATACGGTTGGGGATGTAACCTCCGGAGGAACGGCATCCATTGTCTGGAGCGGGCTTTCCGAAGGAACCACATATACCTGGTATGCAGTGGTGGATGACGGGATAGATTCTGTCCAGTCCCCGGTATGGTCATTTACCACCCTTACGGCAGCACCCGTGCCTGCCGTGGGAATGTACGGACTTATTTTAAGCACCCTGCTCCTGTCCGGTATCGGGCTGGTAAACATCAAACGAAAGTAGTCATCGACTATACATAAATGAACAAAACAAAGGCAGTCCCTATTTCGGGGCTGCCTTTGTCGGCTTTTCAGTCCAGGGACTTCGGCAAAAGGTTAAGCCACAGGATAAAAATACGAGATCATTTGCCAATAATTTAAAAACACACCTTAAAACGGTACAATTTCGGACCATACCGGGGTGACTCACCTGGTTGCGTCCGTTATCGATTCCAACCTTGGGCTCACGGTGGAAAATTTACCTGTGGAATTTTCCAGCGACGGCACCTGGAACCTGGTTGTGCACGATGCTGAAATCTCAACCGATGCAGGGGTCTTGAGTACAGTTTGTACATACGATGCCGCAAACAATACAGGCAGCCGGACGGTTCTGTTGTATACCCTGGATTCAGCGCTTAATGGATCTCAACTTGTCAATCGCATCACCGTTGGCGCCACGCCGGAACCGTTGTCCCGAATTCAAGAGATCGGCCCCGGGGCATACCTGACCGAACAGCTATACCCTGATGCATAGATGATTCCGAGCTTGCAACAATGCTCGAGAGCCAATTCGGTGAGATCAGCTCCAGCAGGGATCTTCAGGATTACCAGCTGACCCGTCATCTTTCAAACAGCAGCCTGGTAACCGTATTACCGGGACATACTTATACACCCATCGGTTTTTTATGACGGCACATGGTTAATTTACCCCCAATGCCCAGCAATATCAGGAAAGACAAAAAAAGGAACGGGGAATTGCCTGCAGAAACCGGGATCGGGTGATCTGAACCGTCTGCGGGGTCGGTTCCGGCCAGGTATTCCTGGACATTGGTATAGGTGTCGTCGTCCAGGTCCAGGGTACTGTCGTCGGTGAGCGGGTCAAGCGTGTTGTCCACCTCCCATCCGTCCGGCATCCCGTCCTCATCCGTGTCCGCTGCTGTCGGATCGGTCTGGTTGTTGTACTCTTCGAGCTGTGTTAAGCCGTCTTCGTCGATATCCGTGCCAGCACCGTTTTCAATGGTTCCCATGTAGAGAATTTCCCACTCAGACGGCAGACCGTCCCCATCAATGTCTGTATTCCCCAGGTTTACCCTGGGTGTGGTGATGCCGGCTGCACTGTACGCAACGGCGTCACCCGCCTCGATCATTTTGGTTTTAACCTGGGCCGGGGTTAAAAAATATCCATGGGTGGTCATCACGGCACTCTGCATGACCGCAGCCACCCCTGCGGCATACGGTGAGGCCGCAGACGTGCCTCCGAAATCAAGATCATAGCTGCCGTCAAGGTCTGCTGTGGCGGCATTATGGCTGGGAGCCAGGATATCCAGATCGCCGGACATATTGGTATAGGGCACCACTTTATCGGCACGGGTTGAGTATGACCAGGCGACGGTACCGGTACTGCACCCCTGGTAACTTTCCGTATTGTCTGCACAAGAGCTTGGATCAACGCAGAATCCCACACCGCCGATGTCTGCATCAAACACAGCCCCCACGGAAACAATGTCCGAAACACAGGCAGGCGAGGCAATGGCATCACAATACCCGCTGTTGCCCGAAGACGCAAAGATGGTAATACCGGCAGACAAGGCATTGGTCGCCGTGGCGGCAAGGGCGGTGGTCCGGCCCCAATTGTCGGTATCACATGGAGATGTATACTCGCCGCCGCCAAAACTGATATTGATCACTTTAATGGGATAGTCCCCATTATCGTTTTGATGATCAATGCACCACTCAATGGCGCTGATAATTGTTGAGCTGGTGGCTTCACTGCTGCCGCCCTCGACTATCTTCAATGCATAAAGTTTTGCGCCAGGCGCCACCCCACCGGCATACTGACCATAACTTCCGCTTGTCACGGGATCACCCGCCGCGATCCCGGCACAGCTTGTGCCGTGGCCATTGCTATCCATGGGGGAGGCATCTCCATCCCCAAAGTCATACCCGCCAATCACTTTGTCATTGGGAAAACCGCCGTCCCCCAATGCAGGATGGGTATAATCAATACCCGTGTCAATGACCGCAATGGATACGCCACTGCCGGAATAGGCCGGCTGGACCACACCGGAGTTCATCACCCCAAGCCCCTGGGTGGTATGGGCGTGGACGATCAGGTCCGGTTCAACAGCGACTACGTCCTCTAAGGCTTCCAACTGTTCGATTCCCTCGGCAGTAATAGTTGCTGAAAAAGCAGGGGTAAAGGAGAACCTGTTGACCATTTTCATTTTGCTTGTATCGATCTTGTCGATTACCTGGGCCTGAAGGGTTGCCACCCGTTTTCTTTGCTGTTTTCTTCCGACTTTATCTTTAAGTCGACCTGCAGCCCTTGCTTGTTCGATGTCACGGCTTTCTTTTAAAATGACGATAACCTTTTGCCTGTCTGATTCAATTTGTGCGGTTTGATCCGATGACGGGAACTGATAGATTTTGAGTTCGGCAACGGCCGGCGAGCCCAAAAAGATGAATATAAAAATGATAAAGAAGAACAAAGGAAACGAAATTTTCATTTTGAGCACATCCTCCATAAAAAATTAACCCGGATTACACTTTCGATAAAGCATATACCTTCATTTTTAGAGGAATATTTAACGGGGGTTAAAAGCTACGGAGCACCCGTCATAAAAAAGCAAACCGGCGATGAGTCACCGGTATAGGTTTTACAGGTTGACAGATAATATTGAATATGGGCGTGGACCAGTGTGTTCAGGTGTACAAAGTTACACGCTCACTCTTTATAACGGTACCCCACCCCCCGAACCGTTTCGATGACATGGGCCTTGGGTTTCAATTTTTTACGCAGGCCTGAAATAACGACATCAATGCTCCGGTCCGTCACGGCATAATCCGTTCCATGTATGGCATCCACGATCTGGTTGCGTGAAAACACCCACCCTTTTTTACTGGCCAAAAAAGAGAGCAGCTGGAACTCCGTCAAGGTGAGGTTCACAGGTTTGCCGTTTACCGTGACCTGATATCTGTTCCGGTTTATGACAAGTCCGTTCTCCAAAGGTTCCTCGTGCTCTTGGGCAACGACCGGCACCGTCGCCACATGCCGCCTTAAAATCGCCCGGACTCTGGCCATAAGCATTTCGGTCCCAAAGGGTTTGCTCATATAGTCCGTGGCGCCGGATTCAAGGCCTGTGATGATATCGGTTTCACTTGACTTTGCGGTGAGCATGAGGATGGGAATATTTTTTGTTTCCTCTTTCTGCCTTAAATATTTTGCCACATCAAGGCCGCCGATCCCAGGCAGCATCAGATCGAGAATGATAAGATCGGGCGTATGGGCAATGGATAATGAGATGCCGTGCTCCCCTGACAATGCCGTGAGAACGGCATACCCCTGGTCGGAGAGATTATATTGAATCAATTCAACAATATCCTCTTCATCATCAACAATCAGTACGGTTTCCATAAAAAGCGCCTTTTGGTATAAAATCAGGATATATGAATCTTTAATTCACCCAATACACAGTCCGTATTCAACTATATTATCAGTGTTAGAATTTTTTCAGCATTATATTACAGGCACATTTGTATTGAACAAAATCAGAAGATAGATTGTCACTCAAAATCAGTCGCCGGTAACCATTATCCAAATCTGCCGGAGATATAATCCTTTGTCTGTTTGAAATCCGGATCACTGAACAGCACCCGGGTATCATTGATTTCCACCAGCTTGCCCATGTAGAAAAATGCGGTACGGTCGGATACCCGGGCGGCCTGCTGCATGTTATGGGTCACAATGATAATGGACAGCCGGCTTGACAGCTGGGTGATTAACTCTTCGATTTTCTGGGTGGCAATGGGATCCAGGGCGGATGCCGGTTCATCCATGAGCAAAACTTCCGGTTCAATGGCAAGGGCCCGGGCAATGCACAGCCGCTGCTGCTGACCGCCGGAAAGCCCCAAGGCGGAGCTGTCCAGGCGGTTTTTAACCTCATCCCAGATGGCGGCCTGCTTCAGGCTCTCTTCAACCTGCCGGGCGATGGCGGACTTGTTCTTAACCCCGTTTACCCGCAGGCCATATGCAATATTTTCAAAAATGGATTTAGGAAAAGGATTGGGTTTTTGAAACACCATGCCCACCCGGCGCCGAAGGGTCACCACATCAACGGACGGGTCATAGATATTCTCGGTGCCCAGCACGGCCTCTCCGCTTACCCGGGTGCCGGCAATCAGGTCATTCATCCGGTTCAGGCAGCGCAGATATGTGCTTTTGCCGCAACCCGACGGACCGATCAATGCCGTGACCTGGTTTTCCATAAAATCAATACTGATGTCATACAGGGCTTGAAAATCACCGTAAAAAAAATCCAGGTGGCGGGTACGCATTTTAACAACCGGTTCCATACAGCAAACTTATCCTTTCAGTTTCCGCCTCATTCGCGATCTTAAATAGATGGCCAACGCGTTCATGCCAAAAACCAGGGCAATGAGCACCAGGGCGGTGCCGTACTGAAGATGGCGGGTGGCCTCAATGTTTGTCCCGGCTGTGGCCAGCACATAAATATGGTACGGCAGGGCCATGACTTCATCAAAAACAGACCCCGGCAGTTCCGGCGTAAAAAATACGGCACCGGTGTACATAATGGGGGCGGTCTCTCCTGCAGCCCGGCTCATGCCGAGAATGGAACCTGTGATAATGCCCGGAAAGGCACTGGGCAAAACCACCCGCAGGATGGTCTGCCATTTGGATGCCCCTACGGCCAGGGAGGCTTCCCGGTAGGTATCCGGTACGGCCCGCAATGCTTCTTCGGAAGCCCCGATGACCACCGGCAGGGTCATGATGCCAAGGGTCATCCCCCCGGCGGCAATGGATACACCCATTTTCAAAACGATACAAAAAAAGGCAAGCCCGAAGAGCCCAAAAACAATGGACGGCACACCGGCCAGATTATTGATTCCCAGCCGGATCAAACGCACAACCTTTCCCTGGGTGGCATATTCGTTCAGATAGATGGCGGATGCCACCCCAATGGGCAGGGCCATAAAAATCGTGACAAGACACAATAAAAAAGTGCCCAATATGCAGGGAAAGATCCCCCCCGCCGTCATGCTGTCCCGGGGGGCCTGGGTGAAAAACGCCCATGAAAGGGCCTTGGCCCCCCGCACCAGGATAAAATAGATCATCACCATCAGGGCCGCACCGTTGATGAAAGCCGCCA
Organism: uncultured Desulfobacter sp.; assembly: GCF_963666675.1. Taxonomy (NCBI): domain Bacteria; kingdom Pseudomonadati; phylum Thermodesulfobacteriota; class Desulfobacteria; order Desulfobacterales; family Desulfobacteraceae; genus Desulfobacter; species uncultured Desulfobacter sp. Next base: position 4,172,727 of record NZ_OY762929.1, read on the forward strand.
GGCGGATGAGAATAAAGGCAAGGTTCTGGATTATCTTTCGTCTGCCGTTGATCATAAAGAGGCCTCGCCGACCTGCCTGAAGCGGTAGGATATGTGGTCGGCAATCATGTTAAACGCAAAGGTGAACAAAAATAGAACCATGCCGATGGCAAACAGGGCATGGTAATGTTCACTGCCAAAGGGGGCTTCGGCCATCTCAGCGGCAATACTTGCCGGCATGGGCCGCACCGGATCAAACACGGAACCCGGAATCATGGCAGCCCCGCCCGCCGCCATCAACACCACCATGGTTTCACCCACTGCCCGGGACAACCCTAATATCACAGCCGTACAGATGCCGGACAAAGAGGCGGGAATAACCACCCGGACAATGGTCTCAAAATGGGTGGCCCCCACAGCAAAAGAGGCCTCTTTCAGCGCCATGGGAACTGAAAAGACTGCATCCTCGGAAATGGAACAGATGGTGGGAACCGCCATGAAGGCCAGCATCAATGCGGCATTAAACAGGTTCAGCCCCACGGGAATATGGAACAGGTCCTGGATAAAAGGGGCCACCACCACCATGCCGAAAAATCCGATCACCACCGACGGCATGGCCGCCATAAGCTCCACAATGGGTTTGACCACCTCTGCCACTTTGGGAGAGGCAATCTCCGCCAGGTAAACCGCCGTCATGATCCCCAGGGGAACAGCCATAAGGCCGGACAATGCGGTAACGCTCAATGAACCTGCAATCAGCGGCAGAATACCGAAATCAGGCGGTTCATCCGTGGGATACCAATAATGGCCGAAAAGAAAATCCCACAAACTGACATGGGACAAAATACCAACGCCTTCAATACACAAAAAAACCATGATCAATCCCAGGGCGGTGATGGAGAACAGCGCCACAAGAAAGAAAACAGAATGAATGCCGTTATCGGTAAGTTTGCGTTTCATGAGAATGCCGTTTCATGTGTAAGTTGCACGCCACGTTATTGAGGCCGAAACTTCTTGCATCATCCACAGGAAGATTCGGCCTCGGGATTTTAATCATGCTAAAGCAGAAGGTTAGAATAATGGGATGGAGCCGGCCTCTTTCACCAGATCCTGGCCCTTTCTTGACAGGATAAAAGACAAAAAGGAGAGGGTGTCGCCTTCGGGCCAGCCGTTGGTGAACATGAACAATGCCCTGGAAATGGGATAGGTACCGTTCAGCGTGTTCTCTTCGGTGCCCTCAATACCATCAACGGTGAGTGCTTTAAGATCCTTATTTAAATATCCAAGTCCGATATATCCGATGGCACCGGGGGTATTTGATATGGCCTGAACAATTCCGCCGTTGGAAGGTACGGTCAGGGCACTGGGCACCACCCGTTCCTTGAGCATAACCAGTTCCTTCCAAACCCCAAAGGTACCTGAAGAGCTGTCCCGGGATATCACAACAATTTTGCCCGGCGTACCGCCGAGCTGTTTCCAGTCTCGGATTTTCCCAAGGTAAATTTCCTTTAACTGGGTCATGGTCAATTTGGATATTGAATTGGAAGGATGAACCACCGGAATAATCGCATCCAGGGCGATCCTGAAAGGTACGGGATAAACCCCACGGTTTACGGCTGTTTCCACCTCTTTGGTCTTGATAAACCGGGAGGCGTTACCGATGTGGGTGGTTCCGTCGATCAGGGCTTTGATACCGTTGCCCGAACCGCCCCCGGAAAGGGAAATTTTCACATCGGGGTGATCGGCCATATAGGCTTCGGCCGCCTTCTGGGCAATGGGAAGGACGGTTGTAGACCCCTTGAGGACAAGCTCCCCGGCAAAGGATATGCCGGTTGTTATCAAAACACCCACCGCAAGCGCACAAATACCTGCTAACATTTTCTTCATAAATCTCTCCTGACGCAAATTAATTTAAAGGGGAGGGTCCCCCCTTCCCCTGTTTTGCTTACGCTTTTTTATCAGAGTTATGGGTTCAATTTTTATCGATCAAATTGAACGCTACTCATTTTTAAGAATGCTTGAGATTTATATCTTTAAAATGTTTGAGATTTATAAGCTTTATTAAGGTTATTTTTTAATTTCGTTACAATTCCATTAAAACAATTTCATCGTCAAAAATATTTCTTGGGAAAATTGCCCCGAATAATCAAATTAAGGTTTGCACAATTTTAAATTTTATCTTAGTGTCTGGGCGCAAATTACCGATATATGTGGTTGCAGGTAAAAAATTTTACACTTGAAGACGAAATCGGCGTGCAGAATATTCAATTTAAACATTAAGATTAAAGACTTAAGAAAATGATTAAAACAGCAATAATAGGCGCATCAGGCTATACCGGACTGGAACTGGTCAAACTGATTTCCAACCACCCCAAGGCCAGTCTTGAAGCAGTCACCTCGAACTCGTACCAGGGAAAATCCTTTACCGACATTTATCCGTCCATGCGCGGATTCGAATCCCTGGTATGTACACCCTTTGACGCTAAAACGCTCTCAGGTCACGTCGATGTTGCATTTTTAGCCCTTCCCCACAAGGTCTCCATGGCATTTGCGCCACAACTTATAGACCAGGGCATTAAAGTGGTAGACCTGTCAGCGGACTTCAGATTTGAAGATCTTAACACCTATGAAGCGGTATATCAGCCCCACACCGCTCCAGCGCTTTTGGAAGAGAGCGTTTACGGGTTGTGTGAAATCAACCGGGAACAGATCAGAAATGCGCGGATAATAGGCAATCCCGGGTGTTACCCCACATCCATCCTTGTGCCGCTGATTCCGTTGCTCAAGGACAAATTGATTTCCCCCCAGGGACTGGTTTCAGATTCAAAATCCGGCGTCAGCGGGGCAGGCCGCTCCCTTTCTCCGGCCACCCATTTTTGTGAGGTCAACGAAGCCTTTGGCCCATATAAAGTCGGCAATCACAGACACACCCCTGAAATCAACGAAGTGTTGAGCGGTGCGGCCGGACAGGCAGTCTCCTTGACCTTTGTGCCCCACCTGGTACCCGTGACCCGGGGCATGGTTTCAACCATTTATGCTCAAATTCGCGAAGGTGTCGACGAAAAACAAATTCGCGACGTTTTTAACAGATGGTATGAAAATGAACCCTTTATCCGGATTCTGCCTGGCGGAAAATTTCCCAACATGTCCCACATCAAGGGTACCAATTGTTGCGATATCGGTTTCCACCTGGAACCTGAATCGGGCCGTCTGATAGTGATTTCAGCCATTGACAACCTGCTCAAAGGTGCTGCCGGACAGGCAGTTCAAAATATGAACATTATGTTCTCCATTGACGAAAAAGCCGGGCTGGATTGGGTGCAAACCCCGCTGTAAGCGCATTTTCACTTGACACGGATGTTAAAAAACTTGTATCTATATGCAGATGAAGAGTCGAATCAAAATATGGTTTCATTCAAGTAACAGTTCAAGGATCAGGGAAATTTCGCTGAACAAATCGGTTTTACTTTGTTCTATATTTCTCTTCCTTATCTGCGCCGGAACAATCTCCTATTTCGGTCACGATTACTACTTGCTTAAACGCACGGACCTTAACAACAGGGCCATGCGGGAAACCATTTCCAGCCAGGAAACAGAACTTGAGGACCAGAGACGTCAGCTTCAACTGTTTGCCGGAGAAATTCAGGGATTAAAAGAACAGCTCACAAAACTTGGGCAATTGGAAAGCCAGGTGCGACTCATTGCCGACATTGACAAATCAGGACATTCCTCGGGCCTTCTGGGTATCGGCGGTGTGTCGGAAATAGATCTTGCCCGGGAGTTGCCCCTTGACACCCGCCATAACGCGTTGATACGTGAAATGCACCACCAGGTAAAACAGATCAGATCCGTTGCGGATAAAGAAAAATTAGATTTCGATGACCTGATAGACAAACTACAGCAAAAGAAAAACATCCTGGCCGCCTCCCCGTCCATAAAGCCGGTCTCGGGTGTTATCACCTCGCCCTTTGGTTACAGGAAATCGCCTTTTACCGGCAGAAGGACCTTTCATTCAGGTCTTGATATCTCCAACCGACTGGGCACTAAAATCGTTTCAACGGCAGCCGGTAAAGTGGTCTTTGCCGGAAGAAAACACGGCTACGGAAACGTGATCATCATTGACCACGGATATGGAAAAACCACCAAATATGCCCATCTAAGGGATATCCTGGTAAAGAAACGCCAGCAGGTTAAACGCGGAGAGGTCATTGCCACCTTAGGCAATACCGGCCGAACCACAGGCCCCCATCTTCACTATGAAGTTCTTGTCAACGGCGCCCCGGTCAATCCCACGAAATATATCCTTAATTAGTATATATCAATTTTATTTTGCTCTGCCCCAAACGAGAATTCGTGCCCACGCCGGAAAATGGGCACGAATTTTTTTTTTCCTTTTATTTCCTGGAAGAATGCTTAATATGTTGTACTGACAAACTTAAATGACCTCTAAATTAAACAGGCAGCGTTTACATGGTACTCACTCTTCTTACTAAACTCTTCGGATCCAGCAACGACAGGATTCTAAAAAAAATTCAACCTATCATTGACCAAATAAACGAATTTGAACCCCAAATGCAGGCCTTGTCGGATATCCAGATCGGTGAAAAAACAACTGAGTTTAAAGACCGACTGGCCAAGGGCCAGACCCTGGACGACATTCTTCCCGAAGCCTTTGCCCTGGTCAGGGAAGCCTCGGTACGGACCCTTGGGCTTCGCCACTATGATGTTCAGCTCATTGGCGGCATTGCACTGCACCGCGGCACCATTGCAGAGATGAAAACCGGTGAGGGTAAAACTTTGATGTCCACCCTGCCCGCATACCTCAATGCCCTTACGGGCAAAGGCGTTCACATTGTGACGGTCAATGACTATCTGGCCAAACGTGACGCGGAATGGATGTCCCAGGTATACAATTTCCTAGGGCTGACCGTGGGGGTGATCATACATGACATGGGCGCCCAGGACCGCAGAGAGGCCTATGCCGCCGACATCACATACGGCACCAACAATGAATTCGGCTTTGACTACCTGCGGGACAATATGAAATTTGATCCCGGGGAGCTGGCCCAGGGGAATCTGAACTTTGCCATTGTGGATGAGGTGGACTCCATTCTCATTGACGAGGCCAGAACCCCCTTAATTATTTCTGGTCCTGCTGAAAAATCCACCCACCTGTATACCCAGGCCAATACAATTATCCCGGCGTTTCAAAAAGATACCGACTATACCCTGGATGAAGAATCAAAAACCGTCTCTCTGACCGAAGACGGTATTGCAAAGGGAGAGCAATTGCTCAATGTGGACAATCTGTATGATCCGGCCAACATTGAACTGTTGCACCACCTTAACCAGGCGTTAAAGGCCCATGTCATATTCAAACGTGACACGGATTACATTGTGAAAAACGGCCAGGTCGTCATTGTCGATGAATTCACGGGCCGGCTCATGAGTGGCCGCCGCTATTCAGAAGGTCTCCACCAGGCCCTGGAAGCCAAGGAGGGGGTTAAAATTGAAAATGAAAACCAGACCCTTGCCTCCATCACATTCCAGAACTACTTCAGGATGTATGACAAATTGTCGGGCATGACCGGAACGGCAGACACCGAAGCGGAAGAATTTAAAAAAATTTACGATCTGGATGTACTGGTCATCCCCACCCACAGCCCCATGGTCCGCGAAGACCGGGCCGACCTGATCTACAAAACCCAAAAGGAAAAATACGACGCCGCCATAAAGGAGATCATCCAGCTGCACAAAAAGGGGCAGCCCGTGCTGGTGGGCACCATCTCCATTGATGTCTCCGAATCCCTCAGCGAAAAGCTCAAGAAAAAAGGGGTTAAGCATACGGTCCTGAATGCCAAGCACCACAAGGCCGAGGCGGAAATTGTGGCCAATGCCGGCCAGAAAGGGGCTGTGACCATCTCCACCAACATGGCCGGCCGCGGTACTGACATCAAGCTGGGCGAAGGGGTCAAGGAATTGGGCGGCCTTCATATTCTGGGCACATCCCGCCATGAATCCCGGCGTATTGACAACCAGCTGCGGGGCCGGTCCGGCCGTCAGGGTGATCCGGGCAGTTCCCGGTTCTATTTGAGCCTGGAAGACGATCTGCTCAGAATTTTCGGCGGTGACCGTATCCACGCGGTCATGGACCGTCTGGGCATCGAAGAAGGCGAGCACATTGAGCATAAATTTATCTCCAAAGCCATCGAAAACGCCCAGTCCAAGGTGGAAGGCCACAACTTTGAGATCAGAAAACACCTGCTCGAATATGATGATGTCATGAACCAGCAGCGTGAGATCATTTACCGCCAGCGCCGCCAGGCACTGACATCCAAGGACCTCAAACAGGCGGCCCGGGATATGATGGAAGATACCGCCTATGACCTTGTGGATGGATTTGTCCTAGACAAAACACCCATTAAAGAGTGGGACCTGGAAGCACTTTCAACCGCCGTTAAGGTGCAGTTCAATATGGATCTATCCCTGGACAAACCTGTCCAGGATAATTTTTCAGCCGATCAGCTTGGGCAGTTTATATTTGACGCGGCCCAGGACCATTACCAGAAAAAGGAACAGATGTACGGCCCTGAAATCTTGCGCCACGTTGAACGGTTTATTATTCTGCAGACCGTGGATACCAGATGGAAAGAGCATCTTTTAAACATGGACCATTTAAAGGAAGGTATCGGCCTTCGGGGATATGCCCAGCAGGATCCGCTGCGTATCTATAAAAAAGAAGGCTTTGATATGTTCCAGGATCTGATGAACCGGATCAAACAGGAGGTGGTGGATATCCTGTTTAAAATTCAAATTGCCTCCCCCACCCAGGTTGAGGAGATGAAGCAGGAAGAGCAGCAGGACCTGACCTTTTCTTCCCATGCTGACGAATCCGCCGCCAAGCAGCCGATCAAAAGAGCGGCTGACAAGGTTCAAAGAAATGATCCCTGCCCCTGTGGATCAGGCAAAAAATATAAAAAATGCTGCGGACAGTAAAGGCCAGTGAACGCTCTTGGGTCTGTAGTACACAAAATCGAACCACAACGAAAATGAACTTAAATTTACAGCACATTGGAACATTTATTACATCAATTGTTCCCAAGGGTTAAGGTATGACAGCCACTGATTCCAAAACCAGACCTAAAATATCCCAGGACACACGTGAGGATCGTCCGCCCATGTATAAAGTGCTTTTGCACAATGACGATTATACAACCATGGAGTTTGTGGTGGATATCCTGGTTCAGGTATTCGGAAAATCTCTTGAAAAAGCCACACAAATAATGCTTAATGTACATAATAAGGGAAAGGCCGTATGCGGCATCTATCCCCGGGAAATAGCTGAAACAAAAGTTCAGACGGTACACGATCTGGCAAGCAGCAAAGGGTTTCCCTTAAAAAGTACAATGGAAAAGGAGTAAATGGTATATGATCAGCAAAGAACTATCCACAGCTCTCGGGTTTGCCGTTCGTGAAGCAAAGAAAAGACGACATGAGTACGTGTGTGTCGAACATGTTCTTTACGCCATAGTCAATCATGAATCCGGACTTGAAACCATTGAAAAATGCGGGGGCAGCCCTGATCACATCAAAGAGGATCTTGAAAAGTTCTTTGATGAAAAACTGACCAAAATAGAAAATAGTGAAGAGTATGTGCTCCAGCAGACCATCGGCTTCCAGCGCATGATCCAGCGCGCCATCAACCACGCCAGATCTGCGGAGAAATCAGAGGTGAACCTCGGGGATATCCTGGCATCCATTTTCCAGGAAAAAGATTCCCATGCCGCATTTTATCTGGAATCCGAAGGCATTACCCGGCTGGATGTACTCAGGCTCATCTCCCACGACGGGGATAAAGAGAAAAAAGAGCTGTCCGGGGAAGAAAAGCCCCAGCAGCTTTTCCAGCAGGCCGATCCAAAGCCCAAGCGCCCGAAGAAAAAAGACCCCCTGGCGTTGTTTACATCTGATCTGATCAAGCGGGCCCAGGACAAAAAAATTGATCCGTTGATCGGCAGAACCCTTGAAACCGAACGGGTGATGCAGGTGCTTTGCCGGCGGCGGAAAAACAATCCCATCCTTGTGGGTGATCCCGGCGTTGGGAAAACTGCCATTGCAGAAGGCCTGGCGTTACAGATAAACGGCAAGTCCGTACCGGATCTGCTTGAAAACTGCGAACTCTACTCCCTGGACATGGGCGCCCTTCTTGCCGGCACCAAATACAGGGGGGATTTTGAACAACGGCTCAAGGACGTTATCTCCGCCCTGGAAGAAAAGGAAAATGCGCTTCTGGTGATCGATGAAATCCATACGGTTGTGGGAGCTGGTGCCACCACATCAGGTTCCATGGATGCATCCAACATTCTTAAGCCGGCCTTGTCCTCCGGAGACATCAAATGCCTGGGCACCACCACCTATGAAGAGTACAAAAATCACTTTGAAAAAGACAGGGCCTTTTCCAGGCGCTTTGAAAAAATCGAAGTGGCAGAGCCCTCAGTTGAGGAAACCATCGAAATTCTCAAGGGGCTGCGCAGCAGTTACGAGGAACACCATGGGCTGAAATATCCGGATAAAGCCATAGAAGCTGCGGCCTATCTGTCGGATAAATATATTAATGACCGGTTCCTGCCCGATAAGGCCATCGACGTCATTGATGAGGCAGGCGCCTTTTTGAAACTGACGGCGGACGGCCGGCGAAAAAGTGTAAGTCCCAAGGATATTGAAAAGATTGTGGCTAAAATAGCCAAGGTACCGGTGTCCAGTGTGACCACGGCAGCCGACAAATCGTCCTTGGAATCCTTACCCGGCAAATTGTTTGACGTCATCTTCGGCCAGGACGATGCCATCGACACCCTGACCACGGCGATCAAAAGATCCCGGGCCGGACTTGCGGCACCGGACAGGCCCATTGGATCGTTTCTGTTCATGGGCCCAACAGGGGTAGGCAAAACAGAAGTCGCCCGGCAGTTGGCCCTAAACATGGGTATTACATTCCTGCGCTTTGACATGAGTGAATACATGGAAAAGCATGCCGTATCCAGGCTCATTGGTGCCCCTCCGGGATATGTGGGATTTGAACAGGGCGGCATCTTAACCGACAGCATCCGCAAAACCCCCCACTGCGTGCTGCTTCTGGACGAGATTGAAAAGGCCCATATGGATCTTTACAATATTTTGCTCCAGGTCATGGACTATGCCACGCTCACCGACAACAACGGGAAATCCGCTGATTTCAGAAATGTAATCATCATCATGACTTCCAATGCCGGGGCCCGGGAAATGAGTACAAACAGCATCGGTTTTGGATCACAAACCGCCAATTCCGATTCCCAGAGCATAAAAGCGGTGAAAAACACCTTTAGTCCCGAATTTAGAAACCGCCTTGACGGGATTGTCCAGTTCAACCATCTGTCCGAAAAGGTAATGGAACTGATTGTGGACAAAAACATGAAAGAACTTAAAGAGATGCTCATCGAGCAAGACATTTCTTTGAGCTATTCAGCAGCTGTCCGGACCCATCTGGCCCAAAAAGGCCATGATCCCAAATTTGGCGCAAGACCTTTGGCCCGATTGATCCAGGCCGAAATAAAAGATAAACTGACCGATGAGATTCTCTTTGGCCGGCTTGCAAAGGGAGGTAAACTTTCCATAGGCCTAAAGAGCGAAAAACTGACATTTAACATCAAATCGAGCTGATGCCGCTTTTCAGGCTTTCTGAAAGCATTGAATTTCCGCCGGCCTGGCTGGCGAGGCCCGACGGGCTGTTATGTATCGGGGGAGACCTGTGCCCTGAGCGTTTGACACTTGCGTACAGGATGGGTCTCTTCCCCTGGTTTTCCAACAGCGAACCCATTCTCTGGTGGTCCCCGGATCCCCGCCTGGTTCTTTTTCCTTCTAAAATCAGGGTATCCAAAAGCCTGAAAAAAATTATTCGAAAGAATTGTTTTTCCATTCGGATCAATACCGCGTTTGAACAGACCATTGTGGCCTGTTCCCAACCCAGGCAGGGCAAGCATGAAGGCACCTGGCTGGTGGATGAAATGATTGATGCTTACATTACATTGCACAACATGGGTATCGCCCACTCCATAGAAGCCTGGCAGGGTGGGCGGCTGGTGGGCGGCTTGTACGGCATCAGTCTGGGAAAAACATTTTTTGGGGAATCCATGTTTTCCCGGGTATCCAATGCCTCTAAAGTTGCCTTGGTGGCACTGGCCCAGGAATTGGACAGCCAGGGATTCGGTATGATTGACTGCCAGGTCACCTCCGGCCACCTGCTTCGCATGGGGGCCGAGGAAATAACCAGAGATCTGTTTCTCGACATTTTAAACCATGGTGTTGATCAAAAAGTACCGGATAGACTGTGGCAATCCGGACGGCATCTTTCCCCCCAAAGCAACACGGATTCAACCCCAGGCAATATGGCACATGCCGTGTGAGCAATGTATTGTTCCGACTTGACAAATTCGGGTTCATCGTCATTATGCATTAAGATGTGTATTGACGTTTATCTAAAAGTACCAATACGTTGCTAAGTTACTTTCACATTTTATTGTGGACCAGACCTGGGCATTGACAAACCAGGCCGTTAAACGACTGTTAGGAGTATTTTATATGCTGTTCAAACTGTTTTTATGCTTTACCCTGATTCCGGTGGCCGAACTATATATCCTGATCCATCTCGGTGGGATCATCGGCGGCTTAAACACCATCATCCTGGTGATCCTGACCGGATTCATCGGCGCCTACCTTGCGCGCATGGAAGGGCTGAACACCATGATGAAGGTCCGCCAGAATATCAACCAGGGGCTGATGCCGGCCGAAGATCTTCTGGATGCATTTATCATCCTCGTTGCAGGCTTGGTGCTTATTACGCCCGGACTGTTGACGGACACAGCCGGCCTTTTGCTTTTATGGCCCCCCACGCGAAACAGGTTTAAACAGTTTTTACGGAAAAAATTTGACGAAATGGCGGCAAACGGCAGTATCAACATCACCCGGCTTCATTGAACCGGAGGCAGGTAGACTGCATCTGATGGAAATAAAAGAACGCATCCTTGAAATGGTTCAAAAACGGGAAAGTGATTTACCCACGCTCCCGGCGGTTGTGAACAACCTGATCCAGGCGGCTTCCGACGAAAATACGACCACAGAAGACCTGGCCAAAATCATTTCACATGGCATCGGTATTACCAACAAGCTGCTCAAGCTTGCCAATTCTGTTTATTATGCCCAGAAAAATAAAGTCGAGACCATTAAACGCGCCATCGCCGTTATCGGATTTGATGAAATCATCGGCATTGCCCTGGGCATGGAAATCCTGTCCAGTGTCTCGGAAAAATCGGGCTTAACCCTTGATATGAAAGCATTGTGGATCCACGGTATTGGTGTGGCCACCGCCTCAAAACAACTGGCAAAGCAGACCAATCCGGGCATTGCAGGCAAAATTTTTGTCCCGGCCCTGCTCCACGATATGGGCAAAGCCATTTTCTCCATTTACTTTAAAAAAGAGTATAATGAAGTCCGGCAGTTTGCATTGGAAAACAAGCGCCCCCTCTATTTCAGCGAAAACAGCCTGCTTAAAATTGACCATGCGGCACTATCGGCCCTGTTGATGACACGGTGGAATTTCCCGGCATCCATTATTCTGCCGTGCAGATTTCATCATGCCCCGGAGTCGGCGCCGGTCAAATACCGTCATCATGCCCTGGTCATCAATATTGCCAACTATCTGACACAAAAAGCACAACTGGGTCATTCGGGCAACCCGGTTCCCGTCACCATTAAAAACGCACCCAAAAAGATCGGTGTGAATGAAGCGACATTGGTGCGGATCATAGAATCGCTGAAGGCCCAGGAGCCGCAGATCAAGGAATTTTTCAAAATCACCACGGCTTTTGGCTGATCGGCTCTTAAATATCTTTGATCAGCCGCTCTCCGTTACAATTCCGGGCGGCCCTGTCAAACCCGTCCAGGCTCTCCTCCAGGGCCTGGGCCAGCAGAGAACCAGCCGTATACGCATTTGGATCACCCTGGTGCTCCACGGCGCAAAGGACATCCATAATACTCATGCACTCAATATCCATGGCCGGGGTGTACCCGGTGGTATCGCCGTCACGATTGACTGAATACAAAACATCCGCCCGCATCAGGATCTCTAAAAGATGATGTACGATGTTCAAGGGTAAATTCAACTCCCCGGCAATCCGTACATCCGTGGCCGGGGGCTTTTTTTCCGCAAAACGCCGGACACATCCTTTGACAATCTCCAGCATGGCAAGTTTTCTGGCCCGGATACTCATGGCATTTAACGTCAGATCCGGAATTTTTGCATGCCCGATATTCTCCCACTCAAAGGCAATTTCAGCACCGTAGAGCAGTACCCCCCAGGAAACCTGCAACCAGATCAGAAACACGGGCAGTGCGGCAAAACTGCCGTAGATGGCATTGTAGCCTGTTACAAAGACCTGGAACTTTAAAAAAGCGGTCTGGATAATCTGAAATAAGGTACCCGCAAATACCGCCCCTGTGGCGGCGGCCCTGAGATTTACCTTTTTATGGGGCATGATCACATAAAAAAACATGAACAACGACCAGGTGATCACATAGGGCACCACTTTGATAAAAAAGGAGATAACGCCTTTAATGTCAATGGGAACACCAAGATAGGCCCAGAATGATTCAAGGCGGGGAATCATAAATAAATTTACTGATCCGGACAAAAGCCCCAGAAGGCCTGTTGCCAGGGCAATGGTCAAATAATCCGTGAGCTTTCTGATCAGCGGCCGACCGTCCCGCACCCACCAGATACGGTTGAATGTGTCTTCAATATGGAACATCAGTTTAATCAAGGAGTATAAAAGCACCAGAACGCCGAGCACAGCCATAAGGCCGCCCTGGGTTTTCTCCAGCAGATTATTGGAAAACACCAGGATATTTTGGACAATCTCCTCATGGCCCTCAAACAAAGACATCACTTCGGCCTCAAGGAACTGCCGGAACCCGAAGCCCTTGGCAATCCCAAAGGCCATGGCCATCACCGGCACGACGCTCAACAGGGTATACAAACTTAACGCCGAGGCCCGCAAGGCGCAACTGTCCCGCTGATACCCCTTGGCAGCCCTGTACAGCACCCGGATACCCTTAGCCCGAAACGTGTTAAATGAAAACGTCATGTCCGATTCAACCACGCCCCAAGACGTTTTAAACCTTCCTGGGTGGAGACGTTCGGCAGATAGCCTAAATCATTTTTTGCCCGGCTGATATCAAACCAGTGGGAGGTGGCAAGTTCCTTGGCGGCAAACCGGGTCATGGGGGGATCTTTTTTTATGCCCAGGGTTCGGTAGATGAATTCAAAGAGCCACCCGGCCGCATAGGCGGTCCTTGCGGAGACATGCCCTTTGATGGGCGGCAGTCCGGCGGCAGCCAGGAATGCATTGGCCAGGCGCCATTTGGACATGGGCTCATCCTGGCTGATAAAATAGATGTTTCCGGATAGATCAGGGTTTTGGGCCAGCTTTTCAGCGGCCAGGATATGGGCATCGGCGGCATTGTCCACATAAATGGTGTCCACAAGATCGGTATCCGGTCCAATGATCTTCAGACGTTTAGCCCGGTTGATAATACCGGGGACCAGGTGATTGTCTTCGGGGCCCCAGATCAAGTGGGGCCGCAAAATAATGACACAAAGCCCCTGCCCCGCCGCTTTAATCACCTCTTTTTCCGCAAGGGCCTTGGTTTCAGGGTATGGGGCCAGATATGTATCCGGATAGGGAACCGATTCATCCGCCCCGTGCATATCTTTGTCATCAAAGACCACCGAAGGAGAACTGGTATGAATCAACCGCCCCACCTCATTTTTCCTGCATGCGTCAATCACATTGACGGTCCCTGTGACATTAATGCGGAAATATTCATCATAAGCCCCCCAGATACCGGGCTTTGCCGCCGTATGAAATACGGTGTCCACCCCTTGTAAGGCATCGGCAACGGCATCGGCATCGGCCAGATCTCCCTGTATCTGGGACACCCCCAGGTTATCCAGTTCCAAATACCTGGACCGGGAAAACGAAACGACACGCTCACCTTTATCCACTAATTTCTTAACCAGCACCTTGCCCAGAAAGCCGCCGCCCCCCGTGACCAGGATATTTCCCAAACTCATTTTTTGTTTTACCACCTGAATATTTGAAAGTTTATAAATCTTGGTTAAATCTTTTCTTGACAAGGCCCGGCTTTTTTTATAAAAGTAACTCGCCTTTCAGCTGAGCGGGAATAACTCAGTGGTAGAGTGCGACCTTGCCAAGGTCGAAGTCGCGGGTTCAAATCCCGTTTCCCGCTCCATCTTTACTTTTTAAAGCCCACTTAAAAATCCAACCTGACACCCAAATCGTTTTTCAGTGCAAACTCATAGATTGTGGATGCCACAGTCAGATCAAACAGCGCCATGCCCACAGACTTGAAAAATAAAGTTTGAATCGCCGGATCATCCTTTTGTTCAAGGCCCAGCGGTTCGCGGACAAGTTGTGCAAAGGCAAGCAACTGTGATTCCTTGACAATACCGCGCTCCAGAGGCTGACAGAGGTCACCTGACTCCTTTGCCGCAAAGGGGGTATCCACAAAAATACGGCTTGCCGTTTCAATGACGGCATCGGGAAACTCCTGCATATCAGGCCGGAATGATCCAACAGAGATAAAGGTTTTCCCTTTTACCAGTTCGGGATCATTGCTGAATACAGGCACCTTACTTGTCGTGGCCGCCACCACAAGGTCACAGGCTTTGACCAGGCTGTCCGCCGTCTGTGCCACCTTAAAACCCACATCCGGATACTCGTTTGCAAGGATTGCAACTTTTGCCCGGGCAGCCTCGGCTGAGCGATTAAAAATCATCACCTGCCTTACTTTGCGATTGAGCAGCAGATACCGGACCTGGGCCAGTCCCTGGACACCGGCACCGATCAAACCGGCCGTTTCGATGTTTTCACGGGTTAAAAATTTCACCCCAAGCCCACCCACGGCACCGGTACGTTCGGCGGTCATCGCAGCCCCGTCCATAACAGCCAGGGGCATACCGGTTTTATTATCTGCCAGGGTCATGATCCCGTTGACGGCAGGTGCCCCAAGCTTGGGAGCCCCGGGAAAAACAGATACCAGCTTGGTGGCGAAATAACGGCTTTCAAAACAGGGCATCAATAAAAGGGTGTTGTCACCGTCCTGAACGTGAATTCGGTCAGGCATCGTATAAGTTTCATCCAAAAGCAACTCGTAGGCATGGAATATGGCATTCAAAATCAGGGAACGGTCAATTTTTGCGATATCTTTTTTGCCGATATAAAGCACACGTCTCTCCTTCATCGTTTAATGATTATGAATTTCACATATCATAGACATAAAAAAAAGGCCATGGGAACCGCCGAAGGTATGCCTGGAGCACCATTTATGTTACAACCGGAACAAATAATAACACAAATACAGGCAACGATTATGAGCAAAAAACAAGAAAAGGTCTTATGTATTGACCGAAATGACCTTCCGGCAGCGTGGGTCTGCCAAAGAACGGTCCTTCCAATGGATTTCCCCACGTTTGCCGCCACCTGCACCAACGCCGCTTTTTCCTTTATCCCCCGGTACCTTGCCGAAGAAGACAGGCAAAAAAAACAGATCATCCCCTATATTCTGTTACAGACCGCCGATGGAAGCAGGACTGCGGCCTACAACAGACAGGGCAGTGAAAAACGACTCCATGACCTGTGGTCCATCGGCATCGGCGGCCATATCAACCCGGAAGACAATGTCACGGAGACAGGCAGGTTTGAAACTATTTTAAAAAACGGCATGCAAAGAGAACTGGAGGAAGAGTTGGCCCAGCGCGTTGCCGACGACCCCATTGAATTCATCGGCATTATCAGTGAAGATGTCACACCTGTGGGCAGCGTTCACATGGGAGCGGTTTTTTTAATCAGAACACAAACCCCCGAAAACTACCTGCCCGGCGAGGAGCTGCACAGCTTTACCTGGCATGAAACGGCAACGCTTGCCCGGCTGAATCTGGAATTATGGTCCGAGTTGGCCATAGAGCTTGTTAATTTATTGAATCCAACACCTTAAGTGCAACAGCCCCCTCTTTCTTGAGCACCTTTGATCCCCTTGTGATTTTACACAGGCTGATCCCGTATTTTTCGGCAATTTTGCGCTGGGTCATCCCTGCATGCAGGTCTTTTAAGAGTTTCCAGCGCAAAGAAAGGTCCGACAACTCTGCCGGTGTAAAAATTTCTTCAAAAAAAGACGCCAGCTCATCTTTGTCTTTGATGGATAAGATAACATCCAGTAATTGATCGTCTATTCGCATATATACGCTACACCCCGGCGGCCTACTTTTTTTCAGAAAATGAATGCACCCTGTAAGTATGGACGGTTAGGCTGCCGTCCTCCCATTCACCGGCATCAAGCCCGGCTTTGAGGCACAACTGGGATAAAAACGACGCGACGTCGGACAATTGTTCCCAGACCTGGGGAAGAAAGATCGCCCGTCTGCTTGCCTTTTCAATAATGACACCATCCTTGAACGGCACAAGCCGTTGGCGCAACTCTTTTGCCGTATTGTATTCAAGTTTTTCAGGGGGAGACAACAGACTGATTTCCAGGTCCACCTGGTCAAATTCTTCCCTGGCGAGGGGGGTAAAACGAGAGTCTTTAAACGCGGCAAGTCTCGCGATTTCCGGAACCCCTGTTTTTAAAGGCCCATCCGGTTCTATGATGCCGATACATCCCCTGAGGCGTCCGTTTTTATGCAGGGTCACAAACAGACCCATTTTTATTTCCAGAAAGGATGCCTCTAAATCAATCTGCGCTGTATCCACAGAAACCCCGAGTTCTTCAGCAATCCCGGCGCGCGCCATTTTCAGCAGCATCCGCCCCTGTTCGTCACCTATCATTTATCCTGCATCCTTTTTTGCCCATTGACTTGGTCATACATCAAAGTAGCATCACCGAATAGATAAAAAAAGGAAAACTTTACCCCGCCGACATTCCACGCCCGGGCCATACTTAATAACTTCCTAACAAAAGAATTTGAAAAGAATACGACGCAAATAAGCGTAAATACAATTTTTAAAATCCGACAATTCGTGGAACCATCTAATTTAGGATAATATCTTTTCCAATTTTTATGTTAATTCTACATAATTCGATTTGACTTGAACATTTATCTAAACTATCGTGGGGTGTAATCGGCTTGGTAGACGTGTAAAACGAGCGGTCAATTCAAGCATTAAAACAGTAAAAACAAATGGTTAGGTGAAACATGACTATTATTGATCAGAAACTGATAAACAAACTATTAGAAAACGGGGTGGAGATGCCCTTAATCCCCGGGTTTATCCGCAGCCTGGCAAATGCCTTTCTGATCAATCCGAACATGTCCTACTGCCAGGCCCGAAAACGCCTCAAATACCTGGGATGGGAAGAGATTGAAATGGATTACCACACCTTCTCTTTGGCGGTAAATGTGCTTGAGACAAAAGGACTAAACCGTCTTGAATACAAATCCGCGCCCTGGTACCTGTCCAGCTTTAATGCCGGTCAATCTCCGGTAACTTATTAGACGCGGTCTTAACTATAAGCTATCTTAAAAATTTTAAGATAGCTTATACAGTGATCTCTATAATATTCTACCCGTTTAACTTTTCTTCAAAATATCTGTCCACCAAAGATTCGGCAAGTCCCAGGTAGGTCTGGGGAGAAAGGGCTCCCATACGTGCTTTAACATCATCCGGCACCTTTTCAAGTCCATCCACAAACCGGGCCAAATCCTCTTTTTGAATTTTTTTGCCCCGGGTCAGATCCTTGAGCCGCTCATATGGATTATCCTCGCCGTATACCCGCATAACGGTTTGAAAGGGTTCGGCCAGAAGTTCGGGATTATCGTTTAGGTCTTTTTCAAGCACTTCCTGATTTAAATCCACTTTTGACAGGCCCTTGATGGCATTTTTCACACCAATGGTAAAATACCCGAATACCGTACCAAGGCTGCGCAGTACGGTGCTGTCGCTCAAGTCCCTCTGGAAACGGGATTTTTGAAGTTTAACGGACAGATGCTCCATCATGGAAATCCCAAGGCCCATATTCCCCTCACTGTTTTCAAAATCAATGGGGTTGACTTTATGGGGCATCGTGGATGATCCGGTCTCACCGGCCGCCACCCGCTGCTTGAAATATCCGAAGCTGATATATCCCCACATGTCACGGTCAAAATCAATCATGACCGCTGCGGCCCGGACCATGGCATGAAGTACCCTGGAAAGGCCTGTATTCGGATTGATCTGGGTGGTGAACAAAATGGGTTCAAGACCAAGGGAATCCTGGATAAACCGTTCGGATGCGGCAATCCAGTCAATTTCCGGAAACGCAAACAGATGGGCATTATAGTTGCCTGTGGCCCCGTTTATTTTCGCCTGGATTTTGGTCGCTTCCAGGACCTTAATTTCCTGGTTCAAGCGCCAGGCAAAATTAACGAACTCTTTTCCCGGGGTTGTCGGGGTGGCCGGTTGCCCATGGGTGCGGGACATCATTGGAACGCTTTTATAGACCAGGGCTTTTTTCTCGATCTCCGCCACAAAGGTTTTGAGCAGCTCGACCACGAGATCCTTGCCTTTTTTAAGCATCAGGGCGTATGCCGTGTTGTTGATATCTTCGGACGTGCATGCAAAGTGAACCCACTCGCGTATGGGCGAAAGTCCGGCAGCGTCCAGTTTTTCCTTGATAAAATATTCAACGGCTTTTACGTCATGATTGGTCCGGGACTCTATCTCCTTGACCTGGAGCGCATAATCCTCATTGAAGTCTTTTATCAGACCATCCAGACCTGACAGATCCAGGTCCTGCTCAGCACCTATAACTTCATGGACCTTTAAGTCCGTGATCAAAAATTTCAGCCATTTAAGTTCAACGTGAATCCGATGGTGAATCAGTCCGGACTCACTGAAAATATTTGCAAGCACGCCGGTAAGACGGGCATAACGACCATCTATGGGTGTGATGGATAAGACCTGTGTCATTTTCTCTCCATGATAAATGAATATTTTTTTCTCTAACAAATAACAAACTATGGAACAATTAACAATGCCGTAAACCGGGAAACAAGACCCAAGATATTTACACGGTCGCTATAATAGAACCATCATGTTGATTTTGCAATAAATTACAATAACCGGGCAACCTGATCTTGACAATCCCGAAGCATTTAAAGTATTTTACGGACCTGTTTTTATTAATCATTCAGATGCGAGCTTTGTGTGCCGCAGGAGTAAATAGCTATTATGGCACTGACCAAAACTATTATTGCAGAAAAAATACAAAATGAGCTGGACCTGTCAAGAACCGTTGCCTATGATGTCATGGAAGAGTTCCTTGAAATCATAAAAGAGACTATTTCCAATGGTGAAGACATTATGATTTCAGGTTTCGGCAAATTTTGTGTCAACGAAAAAAAAGCAAGAAAAGGGCGCAACCCTGCAACCGATGAAGAGATGACACTTCCGGCCAGGCGGGTTGTCACATTTAAATGTTCCGGAAAACTCCGGGATTTAATCAATTCAGACAACTAAATAAACCCATGTTTTTATCCGAGCAGACGATCACCACCATTATTCTGATTACCCTCATTGTTGACTTTACAATGAATTATGTGGCTGATCGTCTGAACATCGGCAGCCTGACCACACATCTGCCCGAAAAATTTTCAGATGTTTATGATAAAGACCGGTATGAGCAGTCCCAGCAGTATCTTAAGGCCACCACCCGACTGGGCACGATTACCTCAACCATTGATCTTGGTGTCCTTTTAGCGTTCTGGTTTCTGGGCGGATTCGGTGCCCTTGATCAATTTGTCAGGAACACCGGATGGTCTACCATTGGTTGCGGACTGCTGTTTATCGGGATACTGGCAGGATGCAAATTTATCATCTCCCTGCCCTTTTCCATCTATTCCACCTTTGTCATTGAGGAAAAATTCGGTTTCAACAAAACCACGCCCAAAACGTTTATTCTGGATCTGCTGAAATCATTGATTTTATCCATGGCACTGGGTATTCCCCTGCTGTCGGCCATATTCTGGTTCCTGGAAAGCACAGGGCCTTTGGCCTGGTTGATCTGCTGGGGTGTCACCACGGTGTTCATCCTGGGGGTGCAATACATTGTTCCCACATGGATCATGCCCTTGTTCAATAAGTTTACCCCCCTTGAAGACGGAGAATTAAAAGACAACCTTTTTGCCTATGCAAAAACCATTGATTTTCCCTTGACCCAGATTTTTGTCATGGACGGTTCCAAACGCAGCACCAAGTCCAATGCGTTTTTCACAGGGTTTGGGAAAAACAAACGTATTGTGCTGTTTGACACCCTGATCAATGCCCATACATCAGACGAACTTCTGGGTGTACTTGCCCATGAAATGGGACATTTCAAAAAAAAGCACATCCAGCGGCGTCTTATTTTCGGCATTCTCCAGATGGGAGTCGTTTTTTACCTTCTGTCTTTATTCATCACCCAGCAGAGTCTGTTTACGGCATTTCATGTGGCGGCACCGTCCATATATGCAGGTCTTGTGTTTTTCAGCATTCTTTTTTCTCCGGTTGACCTGGTCATCTCCATTGTCATGCAGTTTTTTTCAAGAAAAGATGAGTATGAAGCAGACCGTTTCGCCGCATTGACAACCAAAAAACCAACGGCATTGATCACAGCGTTAAAGAAACTCAGTGCCGACAACCTGTCCAACCTGACCCCGCATCCCTTTTATGTGTTTTTACATTATTCCCATCCGCCACTGGCCCAGCGCGTTGAAGCCATGGAACAGATTCAAGGGCCGGCGTAATCATGGAACGGCTTTTGGTATTTTCCGATCTTCACGGCTATCTTTCGGCCTGGCTGGCGGTAAAGGCGCTGGCCGGCCCCGGTGACGCCGTTGCCATTGCAGGGGATCTGTTTGATACAAGGTATGGCAGCTACAATGACGACGATTTTGCCCCGGAACAGATCCGGTCAACGATCAACGACCTGGATTTTGAACTTTTTTATATTTACGGCAATTGCGATGTGGAAGGATTCTGCAAAGGCTTTGCCCACGAACTCTCGTTTAAAGCCTTTGGGAAAAACATTTTCATGCATCACGGGCACAAGGATACCCTGATGATTCCCCGGAGCACGGATATCATTATTCAGGGACACACCCACCTGCCTGAACTTGAAAAAACGAAAAATTACATCCATCTCAATCCAGGCTCCATTGCAGTTCCCAGAAACGGCATGGCCACCTTCGCCGTCATTGACGACACCGGCGTAAGCCTGGTGGCGCTGTCCGGTGAAAAACTGGCATCACTGAAATTTTAGCGTTTATGTCAGCCGCCCGTATTAAGAACACGATTATTAACGTCTTTTCACCGGTGCAACTGGACTGATCGCTTCCACAGGCCCTCTGTTCCTGTTTTTCAGGTAGCCCACGGCTCGTGAACGTGCAGGGACCGAATTAAAGTACCACCCATAGTCGGCATGGCTATAGACAGGCCTCTTTCCCGGGGTCTTCCGGGGGACAGCAGCCCCTGCCCGGTTGCGCTTAACCGCGTTTTGAAACACGGTGTCGAAAGCTGTTTTCCTTGCCCTGCCGGATTTGCCTGCCTGGCAATACGGTCCGGGGCCGGGTGCTTGCCCGGAGCGGCCCGTTTTTTGAGCGTCGACCTCTCTTTTTTCATTACAGCGTTTTTTTAAGCCGGCAACCAGGGTTGATAAAAAGCCCTGAAACCAATTGTTACGGCCATGGGATGAGGTGCGATCATGGTTGAACTCCGGAGAATTTTGTCCATCTTCCTGCGCGACAATGGTTTTGGGCAGCAAAGGCAGCAGAAAATGAAAGGCTTCATTCACCTGTTTCATTTTTTCTTCGGCGTTTTTTGCCTTTAATGGGTCCGTTGCAAACCTGTCCGGATGCCAGACTTTAGCAAGCCTGCGAAAGGCTGCGCGGGCATCCGTACGGTCGGCCGCCGGCCCAAGACCTAAAATATTTAGCCCTGTTTGTTTATCCATACATCCAACCATACCCCGGGGCCCAATCCCGGTCAAGCATTTCAGGTTTCAGTCAGACCCGCCGGGCAATGGTCTATATTCCAAGCAGATACCTAATTTGAAAAACACAAGCGGGCATGATAATATCCTCGGGCTGTCACAGGGGCACCAGGGAACTTTAAAACCCCATTGTGACAAGTGGATTTCTTAACATTGGTTGATCTGTCTTTGTAAGACCCAAAGGAGATGAAATGGCATCCTGTGACGCCGGCCCCAAATCTGTCAACACAACGCCTGACCAGAATGCATGGTTCACGGCATTTTTCCTTGAAAACCATATTGACCCATTTGCCTACCCCATGAAGGTCGGGTCCAGGGAGCAGGTGGAATTTATGGTATATCCGGAAAATGACGAACGGTTCTATCCGTGTTCCGACGCCATGTTTGCAGCAATCATGTCCCGGAAAAGACCACGGTTTCTGTTAAACCGCTACCGTGAAGTACTTGATAAAATTTTTGATATTATCGAGGCGTTTATCGATTCGGAATATGACCGGGAGTTTTTGTCCAGCCTGATACGGATAAAATACGATAATGAAATCCAAAGCCGCCTGCTCATCCCCTCCCGGCTTGAAAAGCGGTTGTATAAAATTTTCCTGAGCCGAACCCATATCGAAGATCCCTATGAAAACCTGAAAAAAAAGGAAAATGCCAGGGCATACAGATTCATGGTGTCGGAATCCTTCAAAAAAGCGTTAAACGAAGTGAACGGTGCAACGGAAAACATGAAAGGCTTAACCCTTGACCAGATTAAAACAAAGGTCAATGAGATAGAGTTCACACGGCGCCTCTCCCTCTTGACGGCCTCGACCCTGTGGCAGGATGAAGATTTCAGGGTCCCTTCAACGTCGGCCATAAAAAAACTGTTAACAGCCAAAGTGACCGGCAACGGCATGGCACACTTGCTTGAACTGGTGCACACACCAAAATCAAAAATCCTGTGGCTCACCGACGAATCCAAAGATGCGGTTGCGGACATTGCCATTGCCCAGTTCCTTGCCAATATGGGGCACGTGGTTATTCTTGCGGTCAAAGAGAAACCGTTTTTTAAAAAAGTCTGCCTCCACGACACCCGCACAGATCCGGTATTGGCCAAAATCCTGGACCAGGCCCATTTCATCCACGACAAGGCCATCGGCAAAAATAAACTGGTCCAGCGCCTCAAACGAGATGAGCATCTGTATGTGATATCCGACGGCACCCAGGAGGCACTGAACCTGTTGCTGGTCTCCACCACCTTTTCGCGGGTTTTCAAAGAGGTTGACTGCGTGGTGACCCGGGGTCCCAAACAAAGGAACCGGATGATCCAGACCCATTTCAAATTTACCAGGGATGTGATCAATATCTGTGCAACCGACAACAGGCTGGACATCGTTTTTAAACCCAGACACCCTGACTTTATCAACTTCAGCCACACGGATCTCGAAGAAAAGGCCGATAAAATCATCGCTCAAATGAAGCAGGCCAAAAAGAAAAACATGACCGTCATGTTCTACTCGGGCATCATCGGGTCCATCCCCGGCAAAATTGATGTGGCCAAAAAAATAATGAGCCGGTTTATTGAGCATTTAAAAAACCAGTCGGACAATCTTTTTATTATTAACCCGTCGTCATACTATGAGCCGGGCATGGATGCCGATGACCTGATGTACATGTGGGAAATTGTTCAACGAAGCAGATACATTGATATCTGGCGGTTCCAGACCGCAGAGGACATTGCCCAAAGCTTTGAAATCATGGGGCAGAAAGTTCCGCCGGAGTGGATTGGAAAGGATGCCACCTATTCCACCGGCTGCACCAAGGAGATGCGCATTGCCCAGGATGTCCAGATAAAAAATCCGGAAATGCAGTTGATGGGACCGTCTGTGGATAAATTCATGCGCCGGGATGAATATGGCGTGGGCTCCATGTACGATCAACGGTTGGCCGGCATATAAAGGATCACATACACTATGGCTGTTTTTGAATACAACGGACTGACGGCTTCCGGGAGAAAAAAATCAGGTATTCTTGATGCTGAAAGTTCCGATGCCGCCCAGGAGGAGTTGAAACAAAAAGGCATTTTCCCTACATCAATTCTTCGCATTGAATCCGGGGCCGGACATATTAAAATAAAAAAAGGGGCGCCCCCCAAAAAAACATTGAATTTGCCGCCCCTGTTTTCTTCGGTAAAATCTTCGGAAATTACCATGATCACACGCCAGTTGGCCACGCTCCTGGCCGCGGGATTTCCCTTGCTCAAAGCCCTTGCCACCCTGGTGCCCCAGGCCAGGACCAAGGCATTTAAACGGGTCCTGTCCAGGGTTAAAGACGCCATTGAAGAGGGAAACAGTTTTGCCGACGCTTTGGCTGCCCACCCCCAGGTTTTTTCTGCGGTATACATCAACATGGTCAAAGCCGGGGAAGCCTCGGGCACGTTGGAGGTTGTGCTGGAACGGCTGGCCGATTTCAGCGAAAAACGGGAGGATACAAAAAAGAAAATACAGGCCTCCCTTGCCTATCCCATACTCATGGCCGTCATTGGTTTTCTTGTACTGATATTTCTTTTAACCTTTATTGTTCCCAATATCACAAAAATATTTACGGACATGAACCACGACCTGCCCATGCCCACCCAGATACTTCTGGGGATCAGCGGCATCGTAAAAGCATGGTGGTGGCTGATCATCCCTGCACCTTTTTTGGTTCTTTTATGTCTGTACGCCATCCGCAAAACAGATAAAGGGGGGCGCATTCTGGACCGGCTCATTTTATCCCTGCCGGTTTCCGGCGGCCTGACCCGGCAGCTTCTCGCATCCCGGTTTTCCAGGACCCTGGGGTCGTTGCTTGACAACGGGGTGCCGCTGTTAACCGCCCTTGGCATTACCAAAACCATATCCGGCAACCGGGTGATTGCCGCCCTGATCGAAAAATCGGCCCAGACCGTTGAACAAGGCGGCAGTCTGGGATCTGTTCTGGAAAAAAATGCTGCCTTTCCTGACCTTGCTGCCCAGATGATCAAGGTAGGAGAAAAGAGCGGTGAGATGGAAAAGATGCTGGAAAAATCGGCCGAACTGTTTGAAAGAAATGTTCAGACAGCCATTACAGCCGCCACATCCATCATTGAGCCGCTGATCATCCTTATCATGGGCGTGGTCATCGGGTTTATCGTTCTTGCGGTGTGTCTGCCGATTTTTGAAATCAACCAGTTAATGGGTTAAGACCGGACATATTCAAAATTAAAATATGCACAAATGAACCTTACCATTTGTGCATTTTCAAGATATTAAACCGGCTTTTAATCCAGTGGCAGGTCCGTTTTTTCAATGGACTCAACCCAGGGCAGCTGCTTTGTTTTTTCCACCAGGGCCTGGCTGATCAGAAAATCGGTGGTGTGCATGGTGTCTTGTATGATCACAGCCGTCACATCATCCGGCGCAATGGGCCCGATGGTCTGAAACGCCGCCTGAAGCGCTTTTTTCCGGGTGGGCAGACGGACCGGCGTAAACGCTTTTCTCAGGGACATTGAGGTTAAGGCATTCATGAGCGTGGCCTCGTAATCCATCTCTGCAAAGACCTTCTCGGTGATGATATCCGCATTGCCCAGGCCGATGGCATTGCCGCAGGTTTTGGCGGACAAGTCCAGAACCACCACCCGTTTGGCATTGAGCACCCCGCTGAAGTCATCTTCCATCAGATCAAAGGTTCTTCCGGTTACATTGGGATCCATGCCCGACCCGCTGATCTCCTTGCCGATCTGACGCACGGCCAGCACATCCAGTTCATCATAGGGAAGGCAGGGAAAATTTTCCTTGGCCGTTTTAAGCAGCAACGGTTCGGTTTCCCGAATTTTGTCTGGGGCAATGACCTGAACATCCATAACCTGGTCATAACGGTCCTCGACCACGCCGATACCCAGACAAAGATTGGTGTTTTTGATCACAGCATCGCCCATGTTCAACAGCAGGTTGTAAAATCCGTATTTCAAGGCATTGTTGTGGTAGGCCAGCGCCCCCTGGTGCTTGCCCATGCCCACCACCATCATTTTATACAGTCCGCTTTCCACATCCCCTTTAAATTTGGTGTGGGGTTTGATCCGGTTGATGCAGATGCTGTGGTCAGCGGCCAGGGCCTGACCGGAAAAAAAGACCGGCACATCATTGCACACCGTTGCCACCTCTACCGCATCCATAGCCGGCTTGATTTCAGCATTGCAGCTGTCAGAGGTGACCCCCAGCTTTTCAAGCATCATGGCCTGGCCCTGGGGGGTGGCACTGCCGTGACTGCCCATGGCCGGAACAATGAACGGGACTGCGGAGCGTTCGCGGATACACCGGCATATGGTTGCAACAAGGGACGAAATCTGATTTATGCCCCGGCTGCCGACCCCCACGGCAACCGTCTGGCCGGGCTTTATACCCACCTGATCCAAAGCCTGCACCAGGTCTCTTTCCAACACACCGGCCGGATTTGGCATGGCCCGTGAGGGCGGTTTCAGTCTAACCCGGTAAAACTGGGGAAACGAAAAATCTTTTTCAATATAGGCAGGATAGCGCATGTTAGACCCTTTTTGAAAAACTAACGTTAATTAACAAATAAGCGTTGACAAAATAACTGACAGGATATTATACATCGGATGTCAGACATCTTATGTAGCAAAAGCAGTACCATAAAAAAGGAGGGTCGTAAAGCCCTCCTGATGGGGAGAGATTTAAGTTAAATTAAAGTAGCGACAACCTTGGAATACCCGAAGGAGTTTTAACATGTTCAAAAAAATTTTGACCACACTGGCAGCACTTTTCATGGCCGCCACCCTGAGCATCCCGGCATCAACCGCAGGTGAAAGCCTGATCCTGGCCACGGCAACCACCGGCGGAACCTATTACCCGGTGGGTGTTGCCATCGGCACCCTTGCCAGCATCAAACTGGCAAAAACACACCAGATCACCGTCACGGCCATCAATTCGGCCGGTTCCGGTGAAAATATCCAGATGCTCAAAAACAAAGAGGCACAGATGGCCATCCTCCAGTCCCTGTTCGGATTGAACGCCTACAAAGGCATGGGACCTTACGAGGGAAAGCCGGTTACGGATTTCAGGTCCGTCAGCATGCTGTGGGAAAACGTTGAACATTTTTCTTTGAACGCCAAAGCTGTTAAAACCGGAACCATTTCGGACCTTGGACATATCCAGGGCGAAAAGTTCTCCATCGGCAAACGTGGCTCCGGCACCGAAGGATCCGGCAGAACCCTTCTCAAGGCAATGGGCATTGATCCGGAAACGGACATGGTCCTTGAATTTTTAGGCTACACCCCCAGCGCCCAGGCCATGATGGATAATCGGATCATCGGCTCCAACATTCCGGCCGGGGCCCCTGCGGCAGCCATTACCCAGCTGTATGCCCAGATGGGCAACAAAAAGGTTAGAGTGCTGGACTTCACCGACGAACAGCTGGCGAAAATCCAAGAGGTCTACCCCATCTGGAACCGGTATGTTATCCCTGCCAATACCTACCCGGGACAGTCCAAAGAGATCAACACCATTTCCCAGCCCAACTTCCTTGCCGCGCATCCGGATGTGTCCGAAGAAACCGTATACTTGATCACTAAAACCATGTACGAAAACCTGCCGTTTCTTTCCAGCATTCACAAGGCGACCAAGGTCATGAACATCAAAAAAGCCATTGCCGGCCTGCCCGTTCCCCTGCACCCCGGTGCGGCCAGATACTACAAAGAAGTGGGCATCGATATTCCTGAATCTTTGCTCTAAATTTACCTGAAAGAACCAATTTTCAAGGTACTTTCATGTTTTGCCGTGGGGCGATACCGGGTGTTGACAGCCCCGGACGCCCCATGGCCGCCAGTATAACATTCGCCTGGAAAACAAACGTTTTCCAGGCGTAACCGGATAATTTTGCCGGATCAATTTGTAAGACAAGAAGGTAAAAAGAATGGAACCATGTAACATGGAGCCCCAAAGCACAGAAAAAGAGACGGACGGCGAGGCCATCGTCGTAAAAAAACGATTATCGCCGCAGATGGAATCTCTGCTCTACTGGACCGGCGTTTTGATGGCAGTGTTTCATATCTGGGTGAATACGGTGGGGGTAATGCCTGAAATACAGCGTAACGCCATCCATTTTGGATTTATTTTGTTCATGGGATATCTGATCTATCCGTTCAATGAACGCTTTGCATCCAAACTCAAGTGGGTGGATGTGGGGCTGGCCCTGCTTGCCGTATGTGCCGCCCTCTACCTGGTTTTTTTCGAAGACGCCCTCCATGCCCGAAACGAGGTACCCATTCTGTCGGACCTGATATTTGCCGGGATCGCCATTGTGTTGATGCTTGAAATCACCCGGCGCACCTGCGGCTATATCATCCCGACCCTTGCCATTATCTTTCTGGGTTATGCGTTGTGGTTCGGCCAATATATGGGCGGTATGTGGAGTTTTCCGGGTGTAAGTCTCCAGCGCATGCTCTACCGGATGTACTTTGCGCCGGACGGTATTTTCGGCACCATCGCCACCATCTCATCAACCTTTGTGTTCCTGTTTGTATTGTTTGCGGCATTCCTGCTCAAATCCGGGGCCGGGGATTTTATTATCCGGCTGAGTGTGGCCGCCATGGGCAAAATGATCGGCGGTCCTGCAAAAATGGCGGTATTTGCAAGCGGACTGATGGGCTCTATCTCCGGTTCTGCCGTGGCCAACACCGTGGGCACAGGGTCCATCACCATTCCCTTGATGAAGCGGGTGGGATTTTCCGCCAAATTTGCCGGGGGCGTGGAGGCGGCCGCCTCCACAGGCGGCCAGCTGATGCCGCCCATCATGGGCGCCGGGGCCTTTATCATGAGCCAGTGGACCCAGATCCCTTACCTGCAGATTGTCGGGGTAGCCATTATCCCGGCCCTGCTCTACTTTCTAAGTGTCGCCTTTTTTGTCCACCTGCGGGCAAAAAAGCAGGGACTCAAGGTCATGGAAGATCATGAAATACCCAAAATTTCAGATGTCATGAAAGAGGGGTGGCACTTTTTTATTCCCATCGGCGTGCTCATCGGCCTGCTCATGGCAGGATTTACCCCCACCTATTCCGCCTGCGCAGGTATCGCTGCCATTGTAGCGGCTTCCTGGCTGAACAAAAATACCCGCATGGGCCTCGGAGACATTCTGGATGCCTTTGCCCAGGGCTCGCGCGGCATGGTAACCACCGGTGTGATTCTATTGTGCTCGGGGATAGTGATCGGCGTGGTGCTCATGGTGGGTGCCGGCATCAAGTTTTCCATCCTTATCTCCGGCATTGCCGGCGGCAGCCTTTTGATTACCATCATCCTGGTCGCCCTGGCCTCCCTGGTACTGGGCATGGGGTTACCCGTCACAGCCTCGTACATTGTTCTTGCCGTGCTGGCTGCGCCCTCCCTTGAAATGCTTGGTGCTCCTTTGATCGGCGCCCACATGCTCATCTTCTGGTACTCCCAGGATGCCAACGTCACCCCACCGGTCTGCCTGGCCGCGTACTCGGCCGCCGGCATATCCGGCAGCGCGCCCCTGGCCACGGGCATCGAGTCCTGGAAACTGGCCAAGGGGCTGTACATCATTCCCCTATTGTTCGTGTACACCCCCATCCTGTTCCAGGGCAATTTCATGGAGGTGGCAGAGGTCAGCATCGCCGCACTGGTGGGTCTGTTCTGCTTTGCAGCCTTTTTTGAAGGGTATCACCGCAACCATTTGAATTGGCTGTTCAGGGCAGGCTATCTTGCATCCGGCGTGTTACTCATCTGGCCGCTGATGTGGTGCCACGGGGCCGGCCTTGCCTTGTTTATCACCCTGGCGCTGCTTCAGGGGAAACCCGCCCGAAATTAAGTAACGGCCATGGGCCGACCTGGTCCATCCGCCACAGGGTCAGCCCACAATGAACGTTAAAAACGCTGTGTGGATTACACAAACTTTCCTTAAAAACAGAAGGAGCCGTAGGTGCGAGAACTGTTTAAAAAAATTCCCAAGAAAAAAGTAAGCGACAAAGTCTTTGACCAGGTAAAATCCCTGATCGTTACCGGCAAGCTGCTGCCCGGTCAGAAAATCCCCTCGGAAATGGATTTGATCGGTCTGTTTGCTGTGAGCCGGTCTTCGGTCCGGGAGGCAATACTGCGCCTGGAGTGCCTGGGATTTGTGGAACAGCGCCACGGCGAAGGCACCTTTGTAAAATCCGCCACCGAAGCGGTTGTGCTGGATTATATGACTGAAATTTCCAGGGAAACGGATTTTATGTCCGGCCTCATGGAAATCCGCAATGTCCTCGAGGTCTGGGCCGCCCGCACTGCAGCAGCCCGGGCCACGGACGAAAACATCGGCGTGTTGATGAATATCATCACGGCCATGAAAGAGCGCCGGAAACCCGAACCGCCCAGATTCGACAACAATGTCACCCTTCATCGCCAGATTGTTGCGGCCACCCACAACCCCTTTCTCATCCACATGATGGGTTCCATTTTAGGCTGGATCGGCACGGTCACCCATCAGATATACGAAAACCCCCGCACCGCACCGGAACTCTACCAGGAAATCACCCGCCAGCACTGTCAGGTTGTAGATGCCATTATCGACAGAGATGAAAAGGCGGCGGAACAGGCCATGGTGGCGCACTTGGAATTTGTTTCCCAGCGCATCACCAATTAGTAAATCAACGATAATTGTCCAAGGGACGTGCCCCCAACCAGATTACGGGCACAAGTTCCCTACCTGTAATATCCGGCTGGAGGCAATGGGTTGTCATTGTTCTGAGATGTTTGACTTTTTTAAAATCTGATTATTCCACTTCGAATACAAGTTTTTCCCTGAAGACTTTGCCGGAGGCATTCCGGGTGAGGACCTCAACACTGTGCGGGCCGACTTCAAGATCGGTGGGAACGCTGCATTGAAACAGATGGGTGGAGCGGCCCGGGGTCGTATGGAGCCAATCGCCAAGATCAACGGCCTGTCCCGGTCCGTACTGGGTTCCAGTAAATGCGCCGTTGTCCCAATTTTTATCAAAAAGGGCAAAACCGGGAACACCGCGCAGCACATACATTTCCAGGGGCAGGGCATAGGGGTCCATGATATCCTCTGAATATTGTGCAGTCACAGTCGTACGCCTGTTTTTATCAAATACGCAAACAACCTTATCCTCTTTGTTGGCAGACCATACGTTGGCCACCAATTTCGTGGTTGAAAGCTGATCACTTGAAATGATGTTTCTGTTTTCAAGATCATTGATGGTGACGTCTTCGCCTGCCGCTCTGCTGTCATACCAGGACTGGAACTCATCGGTCAGAAAAGCCATGTGGATCTGTTTGTCATATGCCTTGGCACCGGCCTTGTAGACATCTTCGTAGTCGTTGCCGCTGAAGGCGAAGACCATGTGACCGCGGGGCACACCATCCCTCATATAGGATACGGGCACACCGGTATCATCCAGATCCCCGGACCACCAGCTGCCGCAGGCGGCACCGACAATGATCTGGTCAAAGGGCGTCTGCTGCCCCCAGCCGTCAAGTTCATCACCGGCCTTAAAGTGTGACAGGGTATGGGTATGACCGCCTAAAGAGACAACCTTACGGCCGTCCAAAAGCGCATAAAGATCCTCACGATTGTCCACCTGATGCCGGTCACTTGTGCGGTCAAGGTCGGATACGATGGGAATATGCATATTCAGGACAATCAGTTTGTCCATGGGAACATAGGCCAGGTCATTGGCCAGCCATTCCATCTCAGCATCACTGATTTTACCGTTATAGCTGCTGGAACCAGCACTGGGATACTCAACACTGTCCAGGATGACAAAGTGGACATCCCCATAGTTGAAAGAGTAATAGGTCGCACCCATGTAGCTTTTCATGGTGTCGAAGGAATCTTCATCCCGGGTGGCGTCAAAGTCCAGATCATGGTTACCGGGTACGTAATAGACGGGGATCCCCATTTTACCCATGACTTCCAGATAACGGGGATAAAGACTTAAATCATCACCGACGTTGTCGCCCATGGAGATACAGAAACGTGCTTTTGTGCCTTGTACCTCCTTGACCAGGGAGTCTCTTAGAAAATTGATTTCACGATCATTATAAACCTGGGTATCACCGGTGATAATGGCCTTGAATTTAGATTCCTTACCCACTCTGTACAAAGGGAAATTTACCATGTTCGGCAGTAAACCGGTGGGGTCAAGGCCTCTAAATCTCTGAATTTCGTCCGGAGAACCTTCCGGTTTGTGGACGTAGCTGAACTGCGGCAGGTTGTTTTCATCCACAGGGGTCATCCAGCCACTGGGCTTGACCACAAAAACAACCATATCATCATAGGCCGGCAGCTCATATATGCCTTTGCTGTTGGTCTGGGTGACTTCCTTGCCGTTTGATACACACACCTTTGGAATGCCGCGTTCCCAGGTCTCCTGAATACCGTTCTGGTTGCGGTCCCAGAACACTTTACCCGTCACGGTATCTGCTGCTGCGGCTTGATTGGTTAACGCACCCAGCAGTAAACCCACTGACAGTGCGATCGCTCCTTTTTTCATCAAAATCCCTCCACGATTTCAGTATATTAGATTATAACGCTTTGAACAGACAAACAGATTATCATAGAAATTCGGGTTGTTATCCTCCTCCTTTGCTAAAATTTTTATTGTTCCACCTACTTTGGAAACATGGTTAAAATTAATTTTGAAACTGCTGTAACACATGAAATGTTAATTTCTCAGAAAATCTGTCGTCATCGACGTTATTATCTGTACCAAGGCAATATTTATTATACATTACCAACAAATTAAGATTTAGTTGGGGTGTTGAATTACTGAAATTTACGATTTTATCGTAGTTATTTTTTGATGGAAGGCGGGACCAATAAGGTGTCTATTTGCCCATGTGAATGATTTTTAACAACACGGATTTCCCCCAATTTAGGATATAGGGTTTTAATGAAATCCAGATAGATTTTTTTCAGGTTGGCCTGGGGGTTTTGTTTATACGCCTGATAACGGGAAGAGAGCCTTGATGCCTCTCCCTGGGCGGCAAGGATTTTTTTGCTTTTATATGACCGGGCGTTTTGAACGATGGCATTGGCCTCTGAACGGGCTGCGGGCACGGCGCGGTTGTATTTTCCCTGGGCCTCATTGAGAGCCTTTTTCTTTTCCACCTCGGCGTTGATCACCTTATCAAAATACTGCTGCACCTTTTCCGGCGGGGTGATTTCTTTGATTTCCAGAAACGTAAGGCGGATGCCGGTATTAAATTTTGCAAGTTTATCAATCAATGCCGTCTGGATATCAAACTCAAGCTGTTTTTTCCCAAAGGTTAATATTTTATCAATTTCCAAACAGGCAAGATGATGGACAATCAGGTCGGCAGTGCAACGCTCCATAAAAAAATCAGGGTTGGTTATCCCATACAGATATTGGACGGGATCATCAATTGTATATTTGATAACCATGGTGATGGCGATGATATTGTTATCTCCGGTAATGCAATAGGGCACCAGTCGGGTCCTGCCAAAAAAATCACCCGAGGCACCATTGCCCTTTTCCTGATCTTGGAACCCGGAACTGAAATCGCTGATCACCAGGGTCTTGACCTCTCTGATCGGCACGATGGTTATTTTGTCTATGGGCCACGGCAATTTGTAATGCAGGCCGGGCAGTACCCGCGGCGCAACAATCTTGCCGAACCGGGTCAACACCCCCACGGCATCGCCTTTAATCTGGTAAATTCCGCTCAAACAATATGCGAACAATGCCGAAAGCAACAGCCATTTTAAATAGACACCGATCAACTGACGGCCTGCCGTGACCAAAGCCCGGGGAATGAGTCCGTCTTGTTTCATTTCGGTTTTTCCAAATTCAGTTTGTCGTCGATGTGCAGATATTTAAACAGTTCGGAATCAGTGGAAAGGATCAGGGTGGTGTCCTTTCCCAGTATGGTGCTGTAAGTTTCAAGGGACTGGATAAAATTAAAGAACTCGCCGCCTTCCCGGTAGGCCTCGGTGTATATCTCCATGGCCCGCTTATCCCCCTCCCCTTTCAGGATGAGCGCCTGTTTTTGGGCCTTTGCTTTTATCTCCTGGGCCTGTTTTGCCGCTTCAATGGATATCTTTTCGGCGGCCTCATACCCTTCAGCCTTTATTTTATCTGCTTCCTTGATACGTTCCGACCGCATGCGTTCATAAACCGAATTGATGACCACAGACGGATAGGCAAGCCGCTGGACGCCGGTACGCTGTATTTGAATGCCATATTTTTGAATACTGTTCTGATTGGCGGTTTCGGTGATCTGATTCTCAATCTTATCGAGAAGCACATTCCGGGCATCGGTATTGATGATATTGTCGATGGTGTAATCGGCCAAAACAATACTCAGTTTTGAGTTGACAATATCCCCAAGTTTGAGCACGGCATTGGATGTCTGACCCATGGCCTGGAAAAACAACAGGGGATCATAAATTTTCCACAATACATAACAGCTGATAATGATCGGTTTCTTATCGCCAAGCAGCAGCTGGGTCGGCTGGGTTTCAAACAGATCGGACCGCTTGTTGAACCGGTTTACGGTCTCTAAAAAACCAGGCAGTTTCATTTGTAATCCCGCATCTTTAATAATTCGGGCAGGCCTGCCGAACCGGGTGAGTATGACCAGTTCATTTTCAGCCACTGTAAACAAAGAGAGAGACCCCATCCACACCGCCATAAGTCCGATGCAGACCATGGCGATCCGTGATGTGAATGGTTTTGAGATGTTTGACGTTTTCATTGTGAATCACTTCCTCTAAAAGAGCTTCGGGGAACAACAAAATTTTCCAGGTACAAGAGGTTTTCGGTAACACCGCTTTTGGGGTCCACAAGCAGGAGTTTTTTACCATCAAGCGTTTTGGCTGCAGATTTCAGATACATTAAATTTTTAATCACCGTTTCGCCCTGTTGAAAGGCCTCGTAGCGCAATTGGTAATTGGAGGCTTCCCCTTGTGCGGTCTGTTCTCGTTCAACGACATAGCCCTGGGCGTCACTGATGGTGCGCTGCCCCCTAACGCGCTCCCGGCACTGCATGGAAGCGGCCTTTCGCTGTGCATAGTTTAGACTGGTGACCTTGAGCTGGTTGGCAGCCACCACATTTTCAAAGGACTCTGCCAGGTTGATGGGCGGATGCAGATCCCGCAGGCAGAACGAAACAATCTCCACCCCGATTCCCAGTTCATCGCTTTGCCCCTGAAGTTGCCCGCTCAATTGCCGGGTCCAGACATCCCTTTTATTTATAATCAGGTCATAAAATGGTGTTTTTGAAAACATGTGGTTAAGCAGCTGCAACGCCAGTGATGACAACATTTTTTCAGGCACTCCGTTTTCATAATTCAGGTAATAGTCATGGTAATCCTTAATCCTGTAGTGGATGATAATGTAGGGTAAAAAAAGGTTATTATCCCCTGAAATAAAGGCCTTGTTGTCGCCATGGTCCGTATTCCAAATCATGGCTGAGTCCTGGGTGGTACTGTTCCCGACGACCAGGGACTGGATGGACTCCGTGTTAAATCGAACCACACGGTCTATGGGGTAAGGAAACTTAAGGTGCAGCCCCGGCCCAATTTCATAGGCGCTGTTGATGACCGATCCAAAACGAAGCAGCAGTGCCTTTTCATTGCTTTTCACCGTGTACAATGCGGTTGAGCAAAACCACACAACCAAAGCTGCCATTGCCAGGCGAACCGACCAGCGCAATGCGTTGTGAAGATAGATAAAAAAGAGATGTAAAAAGCGTTTTGACTTATCACCCAGATCCAGCTGAATTTCAAGCTTGGACCAATGGGATTTATACGTTGACATTGAGCACGCTTTCCAGATTATCCGGGTAAATTTGTGCTCAAATGCCATCCGTTGGCGGCCTTTAAGAATGGCCGTCATCGCATTCACCAGCAATTCAAGGGCAAAGGTCAGGATATACAAGGAGATAACAACCCCGACCCAGCGGTCCAGATTGACATTAAAGTGATACAGAATCAATGAAATGCCGGTTATCAGCGAAATTGCCATGTCGGCACGGTTGTGCCGGCTGTCGGCAATCAGCGCGGCAGACTCTTCCGAGCGTCCCACACATTCTTCAAACCGGGATAAAAAGTAAGAGCCAAAGGAAAGCCCGACAAAGATAAGGCCTGTTGTCAGCGGCGCCGTGACCACCACGTTGTCGGCAAACAGTGCTTTAACAAAAATTGAGATGGCCGCAGTCGTAAGGATGAGGCCAATGGTCACTGCAGCCTTAAGTTCGGTATTGACTGCACTGATGTTTTGCCACACCCTGACTAAAATATTTTTTTTCTTTTTGTTCTCACTCGCCTCGTATTCGCTGGAACCCTCCCGGTTCGCCGTGTTTCGGTCTTTTTTATTTTGAAGAATAATAGAGACAAATACCAAAACGGTGGTACCGATGTCGGCAAGACTGTGCCAGGCCTCGGACAGAACACCAAGGCTGCCGGAAAGCCAATATAGTAAAAACTTGACCAGGGTCAGCAGGCAGATAATGAGAAAGGCAACGCCTGCGGCTTTTGATTGTTGGGTCACCGGAACAGCTCCTTTTAAGACAAAAAATGCATCCGGGCACCGATTGTAGTGGATCAATCAAAAAAATAAAGATGGAGACGGTGGGTTGATGTGGTTTTAATCAAAAACATACATTTTAGACACAACTAACACCCCACCCGAAAAAAAAACCGGAAGACCCGGGCTGATTCCACTGCCGCATTATTGTACCGTATCAAAAAGGTATAAATTGTAATACGCCCTGGACCATAATATCCGGGCTTGACGAACCTTAATCTGCGCCGATATAGTATTGCTGTTACAATGAAATCATACCAGATGTCACGTGTGCATATCCGGCACTCACGACAACAAAAGGGAAAAAAGAGCCAGGAGGATTATGGAACCCACTAAAACCACCGAAATAACCCGGCGCAACTTTTTGAAGGGGTGTGCAGCAGCGGCCCTTACCCTGTCAGGGACGGGCCTTTTCCAGGGGTGCGCCATTGATCCGGTCACCGGAAAACAACAGCTGATGCTCATGAGCCGGGACCAGGAAATATCCATAGATCGGCAGCAGTCACCCTTTCAATTTTCTTCGGACTACGGTGTAACCCAGGATGAGGGTCTGAACAGATATGTTTCCCAAGTCGGCAGATCCATGCAACCCCGGGTGCATCGCCCGGACATGCCCTATAATTTCCAGGTGGTCAATGCCACCTATATAAATGCCTATGCCTTTCCCGGCGGTTCCATCGCCATCACCCGGGGGATTTTACTGGCCCTGGATAATGAGGCGGAACTGGCCTCACTGATCGGACACGAACTGGGGCATGTGAATGCACGGCATGCGGCCGAACAGCAGTCCAAAGGGCAGATCTCATCCATTCTGGTGGCAGGCCTTTCCCTGGCGGCAGAGACCCAGGGGGCGGGGCTGGGCGATTGGACCCAAAAGCTTGGCGGAATAGGTCAAGGGCTGTTCCTGTCCAAATACTCCCGAAACAATGAACGTGAGGCTGATGCCTTGGGACACCGGTACATGGCCCAATCCGGGTACAACTCCAGGGGTTTCACCGGCCTGATGGAGATGCTCAACGCGCTGAACACCACCAAGCCCAGCACCACCCAGATCCTGTTTTCCACCCATCCCATGAGCCGGGAACGTCTGGACTCTGCCAGGGACAGGGACAATGGAATATACCGGAATACCCACACCCAGAGCGTTTTCCGAGACCGGTATATGGACCACACAGCAAATTTAAGGGCAATGAAGCCCATGATCGTCAAACTCCAGGAGGCAGATAAATTTCTGGCGAAGGAGCAATACGACCAGGCCGAAGGGACGTTGATGTCGGCGCTCAAATTAAAAGACGATGATTATACGGCCCAGGTGATGACGGCCAGGTGCATGCTGATCCAAAAAAAGAATAAAAACGCCGCAACCCACGCCCGCCTTGCCAAACAGCTTTATCCCCAGGAAAACCAGGGGCATTTCATTTCAGGGATTGCCAATCTGGCCATAAAAAAGCCCATGCAGGCCCATGAGGACTTTAGTGCATGCAACAGGGTGCTGCCGGGAAATCCCCTTATGACCTTTTACCAGGGTTACGCCCTTGATATGGCGAAC
Source organism: uncultured Desulfobacter sp. (assembly GCF_963666675.1). NCBI lineage: Bacteria > Pseudomonadati > Thermodesulfobacteriota > Desulfobacteria > Desulfobacterales > Desulfobacteraceae > Desulfobacter > uncultured Desulfobacter sp. Next base: position 4,210,946 of record NZ_OY762929.1, read on the forward strand.
CGAAGAGAGCCGGCCGCCCGGGAATATGACGCATATCTTAAAGCGGTCAATTATGCGTCAAATAAATACAGCCGGCATGCGTATAAGCAGCTTAAAGCATGGAATTACATTAAATAAGCATAATTACAGACACATCGTAAATAAAATCTATTCCTGGGTGACGCGCAGCACCTCACGAAGGGAGGTGATCCCCTGGGCCACTTTGGTCAAGCCGTCTCCCCGGAGGGTTTTCATTCCCTTTTTGATTGCGGCCTCTTTTATGAGGTTGGCGTCCGAGGTCTTCAGGATCATTGATTTCAAATCCTCGTCCAGGGGCAGAATCTCCATAATGGCCTGGCGCCCCAGATACCCGGTGTTAAAACATTTTGCACAGCCTTTGGGTTTGAATACCTTCTGCCCGGGAGCAAGGCCGTTTGTGCTTTGAAAACTGCTCAAATCCTCAGGGGAGAGCGTAAACTGCTCCCGGCAATGGGAGCATAGCACCCGGACAAGACGCTGGGCAATAACATGATTCACAGAAGAGGTGATCAGATAGGGTTCGACACCTAAATCCACCAGGCGGGTCACCGCACCGGGGGCATCGTTGGTGTGAAGGGTGGAAAATACAAGATGCCCGGTCAACGCGGACTGAATGGCAATTTCAGCGGTTTCAATGTCGCGGATCTCGCCAATGAGAATGACATCGGGATCCTGGCGGACAATGGATCGAAGTCCCCGGGCAAATGTCAGGCCGGTTTTCTGGTTGACCTGGATCTGACCGACCCCTTTCAAATTATACTCCACCGGGTCCTCAACCGTAATAATGGACCGGTCCGGGGTATTGATTTCGGACAGTCCTGCATAGAGGGTGGTGGTCTTGCCGCTGCCCGTGGGGCCTGTGACCAGGACAATGCCGTGATTCTGACGGAAAATATCATGCAGGTGCCGTTCATTGTCCGGGGAGAGGCCGAATTCTGAAATCTGCATAAAGTATCCGGACTTGTTCAACAGCCGGATAACCAGGCGCTCACCGTAATTGGTGGGCACCGTTGAAATACGCATGTCGATCTCCTGGTTGCCCAGCCTGACCTGGGCCCGGCCGTCCTGGGGAACGCGCTTTTCGGCAATGTTCATCTTGGCCATGACCTTCACCCTGGAAATCAAGCTGGACTGGAACATCTTGGGTGGGGTCATCATGGGGTACAAAATCCCGTCAATGCGGTACCGGACAACCAGTTCATCCTGGAAGGGTTCGATATGGATATCACTGGCCCCGGCCTTGACCGACTGGGAGATCATCTGGTTGACCAGGCGGATGACCGGGGCATCGCTGGTGTCATCCAGAAGGTCTGCTGTCTGCTCAATGTCCTCAATCTGGAGGAACTCTTCATCTTCCATGTCGACCATCAGGTCCTGGACATTCTGTCCGTCCTGGTCAAAAATCATGTTGACGGCACTCAGGATCTGGGCCCTTGTGGCCAATGCCAGGGTGTACCCCCCGAAACCTGCATACATGGCCACCTCATCCACATAACTCAAATCCGATGGATCATTTAAAACAATAACAGGGCTTTTGTTTTCAGGCCTGAGGGGAACAATAAGATTCTTTTTTAAAAACTTGCGGGTAATTTTCTCGGCAACGGACATATCCGGTTTTACAAACGCGATATCGTCCAAAAATTCAATACCGTAGATTGCCCCCAACGCCTTCAACGCCTGGGCTTCGGATACAAGTTTGGTGTCACAGGCCATTTCCGTCATCCGCGCCGGGTCCTTGGCACAGGCGGCCTCTATTTTTTCCCTTTGTTCGGGGCCCAGGGTGACCAATTCGGCAAGCTGGTCAGTAAACTGCTGGATAAACGTTTCCATATCAATTCAACAGCATGCTCTTTATGGGTGCCTTTTCATCATACAACTTGATTTCCTGCTTATGAAGCTCGTCCATCTTATCCTTTTTTTCCTTGTAAATCTTTTTTGCCTCCAGGGTATTTTTCACCACCCTGGGGGTCAGAAAAATAAAAAGGTTGGTTCTGTCACTGCCCGAAGACTGGCTTTTAAAGGCATTACCCAAAAGCGGTATATCACCCAGACACGGCACCTGGTTTACATCCTTGCTCAGGCTTTCGTCAATCAGCCCGCCGATCACCACGGTATTGCCGTCTTCCACAATAATGGTTGTCTCAAGCTCCCGTTTCAAGGTGGTTGGCCGATCCGTAGCGCTTGAGGTGTTTGCGTTGTCCAGCTTGGTCACTTCCTCATAAAAATCCAACCGGACCAGCCGGTCCTGGCTGATGGAAGGGGTGAGCTTGAGTGTAATGCCCACGTCTTTGTACTCGTATGAATTGTAGGTGGTGGTAGAAGAGTCGTCTGTCCCCCCCCGGGTCTGGTAGGGCACATTTTTACCGATTGTGATGGTGGCCTCCTCATTTTCCGTGGTCAACAGCTGGGGCGTGGACAAAATTTTCACATCTGAATCTTGCTGGGATGCCTCAATGATGGCCTCAATGCTTCCCCCGAACACCCCCATGGCAAAACCGCTGCCCACAGTTGATTCCGCCAAAGAAGGCAAATCCACAGAAGTCGAATCAGAGGTGTTGAATTTACCGAACCCGGTACTGTTGCTGTGAATATTTCCTTTGGCCCGCCATTCCATACCCAGCGCAAGTGACCTGTCCGCATTCATCTCCATAAGCAGACACTCGATGTAGACCATGGATCTGGGCACATCCAGTTTTTTGATGACCTCTTCGAGTACCGGATAATCATCTTTATCCGCAATAATAATCAGGGAATTGGTCGCCTTGTCCGCCGTAATTTTTATATCATCGGATAAAACCGGGGCTTTTTTCTGGCCGGTTTTTTTTGAATCATTGCTGCTCTTTTCAGGAATCTCCTGGAGCACGGCAGCCAGATCTTCGGCCGTGGCATGCTCAAGATAGTAGACCCGGATCTTTTCCTCCCCTTTGGGAACCTCCTTATCTAACGCTTCCACAAGCGCCGTAATCTGGGCGCTTTCCTGTTCGCTGGCCAAAAGGATAATGGAATTGGTCCGTTCATCGGCCACCATCTCCACAGAGAAGTCGTTACTGCTTTTTTTCCTGCTTGAAACTTTTCTTGTTTTTGCGGAATAAATTTTGGTCAGATTGGCGACCATTTTTTCGGCATCTGCATATTTAATGGGCAAAATAGTAATTTTGCGTCCCACCCCTTCCACATCAATGGTTTGGATCAACTTAAGCAACCGGTCGATGCTGGCCAGGGTTGCGGTTGCAATGAGCATATTTGAGTCGGCATGGGATAAAAGCAGGCTGCCCTTGGCAAGCATGGGGGATAAAAGGGATTTAAGTTCATCAGAGCTTGCGTACGTCAGGGGGATAATCCGGGTGACCAGCTTGTCGGATGTCTGCTCTGCGGCCCTTGCCATACGGGTGTCCACATTGTCGCCCCTGGCATCCGCAGCAGGAATGATCTTGACGACGCTTCCGGTGTCAACCGTGGCAAACCCGTAAATATCCAGCACCGATTCGAACACCTTGTAGGCCTCATCCACAGATATTTTTTCAGGAGAAATAATGGTAACTTTGCCCCTGACCTTGGTGTCCACCACAAAATTTTTATGGGTCAGTTTACTGATAAATTTAATGAACACACCGATGTCAACATCATTGAAATCCATGGACACAAATTCTGAAGTGTCCTGATTCTGCGCCGCCTGCACCGGACAAAGCCCAACCAGAATCAACACAACAAAAAATAGACAGATATGTTTCACATTCAATGTGTTGCGACAGCCCTGCAACATATTTATTCTCCTTAGGTTGTTCACCGATGACGCTGACAACAAACGTTCACTTAAAATCAATTTTCTTTTTTCCCCTTCAATGCCAGGGTCTGGGTTTCAATTACGGCATCCAGAAACTGACCTTTATCACCGGATTTTGTCAAGGACAGTGAGGTGACGGACACCCCCTGGGGGGAATTTTCAATTCTGAAAAGAAAATCCACCAGACCCTGTAAATACACCTGCTGAAGCTTGACCGTTACCCGGGATCTTATATAATCACTGTTTTCCAGATCCTGGGAAAAAGGTTTCATGTAGGCCACATTTTTTTTCACAAGGCTCTTGCTTGACAAGGACTCCAGAAATGAAAACAACGTAAATTGGGGCCCTCTTCTTTCAAGGGCCTGTTTTTCCTGATCAAAACTTTTTGCATATTGTTGGTATGTCATTTCAAGGGTCTGCATTCGCTCAAGATCCCGGGCTTTGGAAATCACCTTTTTTTCAAGCATTGCACGTCTATCCACGGCCGGCAGATAAACAAACCACCCAAGACCGAACAGCACAAGAAATACCGTTCCGGCGGCTATAATTTTTTTATCCCGTGTTGATAATTCAAACATAATCAGATCTCAATAATGAATTTAAAGTCCACCAGATTTCCGCCCTTCCCTGCCACGGCACTGCCGATGTTCACCTGTTTGAAAAAAGGAGACTTTTCAATAAAGCCTTTTACCTGATCAATGGTATTATAATTATCCGCAGACCCCGACACAATCATCCGGGTCCGGTCCAGCATGAGTCGGTCCACCTGAACTGTCACATTGGCAGGAATACAACGGGAGAGCTCAACCAGAATACTACCGGCCGGCACGCGATCTATATCTGCGGCGTCTGCATTTGCCGAGCCCCCCCGGGTCAACTCCCCGACACCGGCCTGCATGAGCAGCAACGGATCGATATTTCCCACCCGCTTATTTGGAAATGCCTTTTTATAAATGTCGGCCATGGCCTGATTTTGCTGATCTACCTGTTTTTCAAGCCGTGAGAGATCCATATGAATATTGACCATAAAAAGAATAAAAGAGAGTAGCGCCAGGGCACAGCAACTTGCGATATGTCTCAGGTGGGTCCGGATAAACGAATCAGAGCTGTATTCCCCCCGGCACATATTCAGCATGTCAAGGTCAGGGGACATGAACCCAAGAAGTTCGGATAACGCCAAGAAGCCTGATTCGGCCATGGATTCCGATAATTTATCTTCGCCTGCATCCTGACCACCCATAACATCGGACTGGAACTTGAGAATATCGGCAAGGCGCTTTTGCATCTCTGTCTGGACGGATACTTCAAAATCCCCGCAAACATAGATATCAAAGGGATCGGTGAAACCAAAGCGCTGCCTGCCCCCCAACAGCATTTGCCTGATGGCTTGCTCCGGCAGTAAAGACGCTGGGTTTTCAGCCAAGGTGCGAACCTGTACAATCTCGCCCTGGACCACCATGACCAGCGTCGGCAGACATCCGTTCATGTCCAGGAAAACAAAATTTTTATTTTCTTTGTTCTGTTGCAAGAACGAGGCGGCCAAGGCCGGAGCTCCGGGTACAATGGCCACCGGTTTAAGGCCTGCTGCCGTAAGGCCTGCATGGTAAGACTTAAGGATATCTTCTTCAATGGAAGCGGAAAATATCAAAGGGGTTGACTGTTGTGTGTGCAGCTCATACCGAAAAAAATCAGTTACCACCGGTCCCAACTCCTTTGGAAACCGGGCGTTAAGCTCCAGGGGCAGAACCTGCCGGATTTTTGACCGGGATGTGAAGGGCAGACGGGTTGTTCGAAAATAAAACCGGTCCGTCGGCAAGAGCAGCATCACCTGAAGGGTACTATTCTTTTGAACGGCCGGATCAAGGGCCTGGACAACAACGGGCAGCCCAGCATCAAACGGGGACTGATCTTCCCCGGTCGGTTCCAGATCTTCATAAACCACCCGGGCCAGATCCTGAACAGACGGGGACTTACCCCGCCGATCCACCAACCAGGCATCAATCCCCACGCAGTTTTCACGAATGACCAAAACAGGGTCTGCCATGGTCTACCCTCTTTCCATTTGAAGAATCCGGCAGGACCACTTGCCTGTCAGATCCTTTTTTTCGCGTTTGATCACGGCGCGCAAGGTCACCTGCCGGCCATTTTTTTCGGCGGTACACTCTGCCGTAAACACGTTACTCGAATAGGTAATCATATTTTCAAATGCTTTTTTTTCATCATCACTGAGTGCAATCACATCCTCAAACCAGCCGGATTCAAGGGTATGGGTATATTCCTGGCCCAGACTTGCCTTTTCAGACCGATAATCGGCAAGATCCTGGGCATTGTCATCCCGCCCTTCGGGCAACAGCGCGGCAAGCACCGCCACCGGCGCAGTATTGATATTTACTTTGCCCGAAAATGAAAACCGGTTCTCTTCTGAATCCTGGTCATCAGAAAGGCCGTATACGGTAAACATATCCGTTGCGCCCACCCGGGCTGACTCATCCATGCCCTGACTGATATATGACGGGGATAAGATGCCGTCAATAACCCCTTTGACAAGAAATAATTCGCTAACATGCAAAAAGGGGCCGTTGGCACAGGCATAGGGCACATCCAAAGATTCGTAATAGTTTGTCTCGGCACCTGTCAACCCTGTTATGGCTTCATCGTCCTTTGAATCAAGCCAATCCTTGATGGCATTGATGATTTCAACAGCGCTGCCGGCATCTTCGGACTTGTCTTCGGGCGCGGCCAAAGTGAAGAACCGTTCCAGGACCATCACCTGGGCATCATTGGGTTCGTTGCCGGGAAATTGTTTGAGCACGGCATTCAGCTGTAATTTCCCCATTTCATCGCAAATTTTTAGGGATACATCTGCCGGATTCAGGCCCATGGCCGCCACAGCCGAGGCAATCTGTTCCGGATCAGCCCATGCTTCCTGGACGGAATCGATCTCATTATCCGCAGCATCAACGGCCAGCATCATGATGGCCAGATGGATGCCGGACATGGCCGTTTCCCGGGCTGCAAATATATCGTTCTCGGTAATTGTCCCCGACGCTGCCTGCTTTGCCAGACGTCCGGCCTCCAACGCCAGCACGCAGAGAATGGCAACCACGGCAATGGTGGCGATCAGGGCCACTCCCTTTTGATCCTTGTAAATGCTAACCATCAGACTGCCTTTGTAACGGTAAAACCACGGCAGTTTCAAATACTTTTTCTTTTTTTTCACCGTGCAGGGTCAACCTGATATTCACCATACAAGGGGTGGAAGCCCCGTCACTGTCCGTATCTGCATCCCACTCCTGGTGTTCATTGCCCTTTGCATCTACAAAATCAATGGTAAATCCGCTAATATTTTCTGCAACAACCGGATCTGAGCACGAATCCGGCTCCCTGTCGTCGGCAATGGGCCGCTCAAACCGGCAAAGGTCAAACAGGTCCTGATTGTTTTTTCGAACGTAATAGGTCACGCGAACGACACCGGACGGTCTGCGCCGCCCCGTCTGAATTCCTGAAAGGACCGCCAATTCAAGCAAAGAATATGTCTCTCCCCCCACACTCTCCTCACTGCCGGTCATCTGAAACGCATCCCCCGTCTGATCATCAACACTGTTCTGAACACTGATGATTTTAGGGTCGGGCACATACATTTGGGTCAAATCATCCAGAATGCGTCTGAATGCGTCCTTGGCCCGTTCATTATAACCAACGCCGTCTGCAATGGACTGACCTGTGGAAAGAAACGCATTGAACGATGAAAACAACATGACCATAACAAATGAAAAAATAACCAGGGCCACCATCACCTCGATCAAGGTGAAGCCGTCGTCCGGTCGTTTAACTTGCAGGGGCAAACCTGAATGTCTCAACATGGTAGGACCGATTCCCCTGTTCCCGTGTTATTTCCAGTTCAATTTTTTGAAGTGTGCCTGCCTCTTCGGCCATATCCGGCATGATATCAGAAAGATTCCCGGAGACATCCGTCACCTCACACTGCCAGGCATATCCGTCAAACGCCTCGTCAAATTCACCGTGCAACTCCGGGTCACTTATGGAAAGCTCGATGTGGGAAAGGGCCTTGGCGGCAAGATACCGGGCGGTTGTCTGGAAATCATCGGCCCCGGCAAGATTAATGGTCCCGGACTGCATCCGAAACAATGCCGTCATCACCGTTGCAATAATGGCCATGGCCACAATCACCTCAATCAGGGTAAAGCCTGCCGGCCAATGCCGGCGGCCTTCATATGCAGTCTTCATAGGAGACATATCGGTCTATCAAATGAACTTTTTTCTGGAACATACGTATCTGAATGGTCATCTCCCGGCTCTCTTCCCGGACATGGACCAGCGCCCGGTCCGAATACCCTTTGCTGAAAAAACAAATGGTTTTATCATCATCGGCCCTCGTGTTGTCATCCGGGAATTCCAGATTCAGCAATGTCAGATCCCCGTTCAAAGATACGCCGTTATTCATGGCCGATTGAAGGGTGTCTTCATCCATTGTGTCGTCGGTCACATACATTTTCCCAGCCCCCGTATCCACATAAAGGGTAATATTTTTATTTTCCACCATGGCCTGAATTTTTAAATTTTCAAAAAATTGGATCATGGCCGAGACGTTATCAGAGGCATCAGACGCCAAATGAATCTGCCTGAACAATGGAACTGAAAACATCAGTGCAACGGATAAGATACCGATCACGACGATCAGTTCAACAAATGTGAAGCCAACATGATTTAAATGACACCCCGAACAGGTCGTTGACCTGCTTTCATTCTTTAATTTGGCTCGGCGCTGGGAAAACAACAGACCAGGGCGTCCCATGACTGTTATTCCTGCTCTTCCCAGTTGGTGACGTCCGCATTGATGCCCTCCCCGCCTGACTCAAAATCCGCGCCATATGAGATCAGATCAAACGTCCCGTGTACACCGGGGCACAGGTAGACATATTCGCTGCCCCACGGATCTTTGGGTACCCGGTTCTTTTCAAAATACCCGTTTTCATTCCAGTTTCGGGGAACAGGATCGGTGGTCGGCTTTTCAACCAGGGCCAAAAGCCCCTGTTCCGTGGTGGGATAAAACCCGTTGTCCAGTTTGTACATTTTAAGGCTGGTTTCAATGGCGGCAATATCCACCTGGGCTTTGACGACTTTTGCCTTGTCCGCCTTATCCATATACCTTGGTACAATGGCACCGGCCAGAATCCCCAGGATGATAACCACCACCATCAACTCAATAAAGGAAAACCCTGACTGGTTTCCAATCTGCCTGAATACTTTCTTGCACACCCGTTCAAACATGTTCACCGCCTGTAATTATTGCCTTTCAGTCAGTTAATAAGAAATATTTAATCACCAATGCCGCCAGGATTATTAAAAAAATAAAACCAAATAACAAGAAAAAACATTCTGCTAATTTTTTGACACTCTTATAAAACTCAATTAGGCGGTGACAACTTGATTGCGCCCATTTTTTTTCGCCGTATACATTGCCCCATCGGCAGTTTTTAGTAAATCGTCAATATTCGAGGCATCATCGGGAAAGGTACCCACACCGATACTGACGGTGATGGGAACAGATTGCTGCCCGGCAGATAGAAAAATGTGAGATGAACTTATTTCTGACCGTATCCGTTCGGCAATTTGTGAAGCCTCTTTTTTTGATGAATCAGGCAAAAGAACCAAAAACTCTTCTCCCCCAAACCGGCCAAACACATCATCACTTCTCATAAGTTTTTGGGTTGTTTCGGCAAATGCTTTTAACACAATATCTCCTGCATCATGCCCGAAGTTATCATTAACCGATTTGAATTTATCAATATCAATCAGTAAGATTGAAAAACATGTTTTTTTTAAATCCGCCTGTTTTTTATACAATCGCGACAAATGAAAATCCAAGGCCTTTCTGTTGAAAATCCCGGTAAGCGGATCATGCAAAGAAAGATCCTTCAATTTTTTGCGCTCCCTGGTCAGCCAAACACTGCCTGCAATTCCCATGAGAAGCCCCGTGAAGATAGCAAATGTTGTAAACACCAGCCCTTTAATTTTATGATTCTCAATTTTTGAATAGAGGTCTGCAATCATTTTCCCCTTGCGCGCTGTCAATTGGTTCAACTCAACAGCGATTTTGTCAACACTTTCGTCAAAATCTTCCATTAGCGCTGCAATTATGGGATGATTACAGCCATCTTCTTTCGGTTTGCTCCTCAGCAGCAGGTCACCTTTTCTTTTTGCAATCTCCCAATCTGCTTTTAATGGTAATAGAATATCATAATCTGCTTCCAGACTCTTTACACTGAAGATTTTCTGGAATACGGTTTCTACCTGCCGGCTTAACATTATCCAATTTTGTTTCTCTTCTTCCCCGCCATGGATAATATAGTCATTGGGAGGCATGACGACATTTATCAAAGCGACCTGAAGCTCGTGGATCGGTTGAATTTGGTTTAATTGTGCATCAACAACTATTTCAAGACTGTGAAATACCGGGCGGTATGAGACTAAAAAAACAAAAATCATAAACGACACAATGGGGAGTATGGTCAAAGAGATAACCAAAAAATATCTGTTCCGTCTGGAGAATATAAATCTATTTAAATTCATACAACTCCTTATGTCTTTAGTTCCTTTAAAAATAATGACCAGTGGTGACTGTTTGAGGGTTTTTGTGTACCAAATAATATACGCTGGCACCATTTCGAGCAAGAGTTAAGCCTTTTTCACCATATATCATCATGAAATTTTACAGGATGATCGCCTCGAAAATCCGGCCCTGTCATTGACCCTTGGCACCCCCTCTGGTATAAAGCCTTGTACCGTTTACAAAGAAATATCAAAGGCCTTTAATTACACCATGTCATACCAGGTTCTGGCATTAAAATATCGACCCCAGACATTTTCAGAAGTTGTTGGACAGGCGCATGTAACCACCACCCTGACCAACGCCATTTCCGGAAACAGGGTGCCCCATGCGCTTTTGCTGGCAGGCCCCAGGGGCACCGGAAAAACCACCATTGCCCGTATCATGGCCAAGGCCATGACATGTCAAACCGGGCCGACGGCCTCGCCGTGCAACGAATGCGGAATCTGCAAAGACATTATAAACGGGCATTGTGCCGATGTATTTGAAATTGACGGTGCCTCCAACAACAGCGTGGAGCAGATCCGTGAACTCAGGGACAATGTGGCCTACATGCCCTCTGCGGCCCGATACAAAATCTATATCATTGATGAAGTCCACATGCTTTCGGTGGCGGCGTTTAATGCGCTGCTCAAAACCCTGGAAGAGCCCCCGGACCACGTTCTTTTCATCTTTGCCACCACGGAAGTCCATAAAATCCCGGCCACCATTTTGTCCCGGTGCCAGCGCCATGATCTGTCACGCATAACCCTGGACAAAATCTGCGCGCATTTAGAAAGGTTGTGCCAAAAGGAAGGATATACCGTTGAAAAAGAGGGACTGGAACTGATCGCATTAGAGGCGGACGGCTCCATCAGGGACAGCCTGAGCCTTCTGGACCGGATTCTTTCCGCCGGGCCTGAGCGGGAGATTGACCGGCAAATGATCGCCCAGAGGCTTCGGGGCACGGACCGTCGCACGCTTTTTGCCATATCTTCGGCTGTATTGGAAAGAAACGGGGTCCAACTCATTGACCTTGTCGCCAAAATCAATGATTCCGGCATGGACTTGAAAGAATTTTATTCGGGCATCATTGCCCAGTTCAGGAATCTGAACATCATCCGCCTGTGCGGCAAGAAGAGTCCGGTTCTCAATATGATTGAAACCGAAAAACTTGAGCTTGACCGGATGTGCCACAATTTTTCGCCTGCGTATATAGGGATGCTGCTGGATCTTCTATTAAAGGAAGAGAGCATTGTGCGGTTTGCATCCCATACCCAGACCGCTGTGGAGATGGTGCTGCTCAAAATGATCCAGATTGAACCCGAAGTCCGGCTTGATGAAATCATCACCAAGGTAGACCTGCTGGCACGCCAAATGGAGAATCGTTTGGCGCACACAGGGGTAAATTCAGCGCCAATCCAACATGATACAGCTGCACGGACATCGGTGCAGCCACCAGCAAAGATGCCCGGCAACGAGCCGGCCGCACCTGCGTCTTCACCAGCCCCGCGACCGATACCGGTGCCAGATCCCCCACCCTATGAACCGGAACAAGCACCGATGCCATCAGGTATCCCGAACTATCCACCGGACGCTTCCGGTTCCTTTAGTTCTCCTGAACCGGCCTCCCCTGAGCCCCAGGTGCAAGCGCAACAGGGACAGGCAAGCTGGCCGCAGTTCATGGACGTGCTTCAACGTGAGCACCCCTTTATTTTCGGATTATTTTCCAAAGGCCAGGCGGATACATCGGCCTCTGATAAAGTGATTGTAACCCTTGCATCCTGCTCCGGGTTTGAAAAATCCAGGCTCAACACCAAAACCAAAGCACTGACGGCACTGGGAGAACAGCATTTAGGCAAAACCATTGAGGTTAAAATAGAAAACAACGGCCAAGGCCCCAAAGATGATACCATCAGCCGGCAAGCGTCCCAGCAAAAGGCGGTACAAGCTGCAGCAGGCCACCCCATGGTCCAGCATGCGGTACGCTTATTTGACGCAGATATCATATAACAGCCATGGGCTGACCTGACATATCAGCACTGAAGGACAGCCCACAACGAATGTTAAAAGAACTCAGCAACTTACTGAGCTCGTTCATATAAAACGGTGCCGGACCATTCGTGAACGACTAAATATAACCTAAAAAATGCAAGCTCATAGCAACACAGTGTATTTGTTGATCGTTTATCAAAAAGCTGGTGAGTTCGAAAGCTTAATAACTCATTGAATTTGAACGTCTTTCAAAATATCACTGCAACTTTTAGGTATAAAATAAACTTAATTATAATATTTACCCAAAAGGAGTGACCCCATGAAAAATATGAACAGCATGATGAAACAGGCCCAGAAACTGCAAAAAAAAATGCTCCAGGCCCAACAGGATCTGGCAACCAAAACCGTTGAAGCAAGTGCCGGCGGCGGTATGGTAAAAGTGGTGGCCAACGGTGCCCAGAAAATTGAATCCATTGCCCTTGAAAAAGAGATAGTTGACCCCGAAGATGTTGAAATGCTCCAGGATCTTGTGCTTGCCGCTGTGAATGACGCCTTGAAAAAATCCCAGGACATGGTTTCTGCTGAAATGGGTAAACTGACCGGCGGCATGAATATTCCCGGCATGTAATGTTTCCTAAATCCACCAGAGACCATTTTGAACCATTACCCTGAAGCCATCGTCAAGCTGATTCATTCGCTTTCCACCCTGCCGGGAATCGGAAAGAAAACAGCCGAGCGGTTGGCCCTTCATATTCTTCATGCCCCGGACCATGAAGCGGCAACCCTGGCTGCAGATATCATTGAACTGAAAAAAAGTGTCAGGTTATGTGCATCTTGTTTTGCACTCACGGATCGGGAAACCTGCCGGATCTGCTCGGACCCCGGCCGGGACCGTGGTGTCATCTGCGTGGTGGAAAACCCCACGGACATGGCTGCCATTGAAAAATCCGGGGGCTTTTCAGGCGTATACCATATCCTTGGCGGCGCCCTGTCTCCCATTGACGGCATCGGCCCCAAAGACATCCGCCTGGCCGAACTGTTCAGGCGGGCCCGGGGCAAGGATGTCAGGGAAATCATTCTTGCCACCCGGACCAACGTCGAAGGTGAAGCAACGGCGGCCTACATCCGGGGCAAACTGGCAACAACACATGTTAAAATCACCCGAATTGCTTCGGGTATACCCATGGGCGGGGATCTTCAGTATGTGGACCCCCTGACAATGCAAAAAGCCATGGAAAAACGTTACGGGATCTGAAAATTGACATCTGAAGATATTTTTGACTGTAAATTATGTGGCGAGTGCTGCAAAGGGTTTGGCGGCACCTATGTGGATGAAAAGGATATTAAAAAAATCTGTGATTATATCCAGGCAGATCCCGACACCTTTGTGGAAAAATATTGTGACATGTCCGGCTCAAGGCCGGTGCTCACCCTGGGGGAAAACGGAAGCTGTATCTTCTTTGATCCGAAACAGCAGTGCACCATCCATCCGGTCAAGCCCTACATGTGCCGGGCCTGGCCCTTCATAAAGGCATTGATTCATCATCCGGAAAACTGGGAGATCATGGCAAACTCCTGCCCGGGTATGAAAAAAGGCGTTCCCCCCGAAAATATTTCGCGCATAGCGGCCATAGAGACACAAAAGCTGGACAAAGCGTTTAACCGCTAGCGAGGGTTCTTATACATGTCTTCAAACTGGCGGGCAATACTGTCACGCTCATAAACAATCTCCACCCGCCGGTTCCGGGCACGGCCCTGGGGCGTATCATTGGTGGCCACAGGATGAAACTGGGCATAGCCTTCAGCGGAGATATAAAAGGGAGGGACCCCGTTTGCCACCAGCAAGCGCGTAACAGTTGACGCCCTGGCCGAAGACAACTCCCAGTTCGATGGAAAAAGAGACGACGAAATCGGCTCGGAATCGGTATGTCCCCGGACCCTTACATGATAAGCAAGGCGCGACAGAACCGACGCCAGCCTTGCAAGTATCTCCATCCCCTTGGGAGACAACCGGGTGCCGCCGGCTGAAAACAGCAGCAGATCGGACATGGTGATGACCACACCGGCTTCGGTTTTGGTCACACTGACCTCTCCACCCAGTTTATTGAAAAGGACCAGTTCCCTCACTTCGGAAACAATATCATCCATCTCTTTTTCAATCATGCCGCCGAGCTCATCAACGGACTGGTTATCCGTTTCCTGTTCCGAAGGTACCGGACGCATGATCAACCCCTCCCGGGTACCGGATTCAGGCACGGCCTGGGCGCCCAGAGCACTTCTCAGGGATTTGACCAGTTCTTTGTAAGTCTCCTGCTGGGTGGTACTCATGGCAAACAAAAGAACAAAGAAACACATCAACAGCGTTACCAGATCCGCAAAGGTTGCCATCCATGCCGGCGCACCTTCGGTGACATTGATAACCTCTTGTTTGATGACCTTTTTTTTCTGGCCACCTGATTCTTCGTCGTTTTCAGCCATGCTGTTGTCCTTACCCTTAACCCTCTGGAATTACTTTTTATCTTCCTTGGCGCCATCGCCCAAATAGACCTTGAGCTTATCTTCCATCAATTTTGGGTGTTCACCTTCCCGGATGGATAAAATGCCCTCGTAAACAATATTCATATTTGTAATTTCGGCATCGGTACGCCCTTTAAGCTTATCGCTCATGGGAATAAAAAATAAATTGGCCATGATGGCCCCGTAAAATGTGGTGATCATGGCAACGGCCATTTTCGGCCCAATGGTGGAGGGGTCATCGAGATTGGCCAGCATCTGCACAAGGCCGATCAAGGTGCCAATCATACCGAATGCCGGTGCATAGGCCGCCATGGCGGCAAAAATGTCGGAACCGGTCTCCAGACCCTTTTTGGTCAGCTCCATCTTCTTTTCCATAATCTGCCCGATATCTTCGGTCTTGACCCCGTCAACGGTCATCTGCAGGGCCTGGGCCAGGTAGGGATCAGACGTACTCTGGATATCACCTTCAATGGAGAGCAGCCCACCTTTTCTGGCCTTGTTGGATATTTCCGTAAGATTGGCAATGATGTCTTCGGCCTTTTCAATTTTGAACATAAACACCTTGATCGCGGTTTTAATGATGCCGATGACATCACCTAAGGGGAAGCCGATCATGGTTGCGGCAATGGTTCCGCCCACAACAATGAGAATAGAGGGAATATTAATGAACATACCGATGGGACCGCCCAGAAGGATGGTGCCCAGAATGAATCCGATCCCTGAAACAACACCGATTACCGAAGAAATATCCATTCGTTTCAGACCTTTATATAAACAGTTTCGTCTACAGGATATGCCCTGTGATATTGTATTATCTTATCAATGATCTGTTGGGTCAGAGTCTGCCCGGCAGGCAGCAGTTTGGTACCGGTCCGGGTGAACAAGGTTGCACTGAGAACCATTCCCGGCTTCAGCTGTTCCACACCGATACCGCGGACCCTTAGGGTATCTCCGCCCAGGTGCAGCACCGCATACTTTTCAAGCCATCCTGCAATCTGTGGATCAAGCCGGCTGCCGATCATAGGCTCAAGGGCTGAAAGCAACGCCTGAATGCCGAAACCGGCGTTGTTTTCCAGCAGCGTCTCCATCTCATCCGCCCCGGCAAGAATTCTCGACGCCAGCGGAATATGCCGACGTTTCAAACCGTCGGGATATCCTGTACCGTCCACATTTTCGTTCAGACAACGAATAATCGCTGCGGCCCCCCCAAATCCCCGGCACCGGCTGAGCAGTTCAGCGCCTTTCACTGGAAACTGAACGCTTATCGCTTCATCGTATACAGTGGCACTGCTGCCGAAATATTGATCCGCGTTTTCTCCACCGGGCTCTTTTTCGCAACTATAATCCTTTGAAAGGAAAAGAAGTCCAACTTCGTGAAGCATAGCAGCTTTTGACAGATCATCCAACTGTTTTTGGGATAAGCCCATTTTCGCTGCGACAAAGCAGGCAATTTCGCCCACACGCTCACCATGACCGCGATTACGTTCCACCCGCTGACGGATCAATGTATAAAGAATGCTGCCAAATCCTTGCCGATCTGCCGCCATCTGTGTTTTTACGTCCAAAAGGCTCTTGTGTAAACGCCTGCGCTCCCGGGACATTTGATGAACCTGTTTTAACGCTGTGTTCAGATTGCTTTTATCCTCAAGCAATTCATCTTTGACTCCTTTTAATTCGCGTTTAAATCGATCCAGATATCCAAAGGATTTTTCCAGGGAAGCGGCTTTGGAAAAAAGTGTCTGTTCAAGATGCAGTTTGTCCATTGCCCCCTTCGCTTTAATTTCAATTTCCCTTGCTTCCAGAGGCCAGTCCACTACCTGGTCGGCACCGGCTGCCATAATACCTAATCGGACACCCTTGCTGATTTCTTCAGGTACGACAACAAAAACGGCCGGAGAAAACCTAAAATGATGGGCCTGGAGCGCATCAAACCACGGCTGCACCGTCGATGGGTCAACAGCGGCGTCATGGGCAAAGGGATCCATGAGAACAATATCCGGTCGCTGGGTTATATCTTTCACCTGATCCGGCGTATGAATACAGGTAAAAGAGAGGTGCGAATATTCAGACGTAAGATTCTGGGGACACCGGGAGCCCACATATAGAATGGAAAGGCGCAAAACCATAAATTAAACAACACCTGTATTTTTTTATGAAAGAGTCCTGGTCAGATCCCCAGATCTTTCAAACTTTGTTGATGGCTGTGCCCGGCAATTGATATGTCAGGTCGGCCCATGACCGTTTTTTATATGAAAGAGCTCAGTAAGTTACTGAGTTCTTTGAACCTTCGTTGTGGGCTGTCCTTCAGTGCTGATATGTCAGGTCAGCCAATGGCTGTTATTCCGAGTATCCACGGGTCCACCATTCATCCCATCGTGTGCCGAGGATCTCCCGGGCAAGCTGCTTACCCGTATCAGTCTTAAGGCGGCCGACCACAAAGGGCAGCCAGGATTCGGGGGAGGTGGAACCAAGATCTTTTAATTTTTTAAGTTCAAGAATAAATGAAAGCTGATCCGCATCATTGGCCAGCCGGGCTTCAATGGTTTCCCCCTGGTTGAATTCTTCAATAAGATCGGGGATATCTTGCGCCCAGTCAAGGCCCTGGATCAGATCCGACACCGCACGGGGCTCATCCACAGAATTATAGTGTTTGTTTACATAATTCAAGTCCCCGGTCCGGGCCTCGGCCGTATCATGGACCAGGGCCATGGAGATAAGCCGTTCAGCATCCACATCCGGTTCAAGGCGGGCCATAACAAAGCACAGGAACGCCGTGGTGAAACTGTGTTCAGCAATACTTTCCTTTCCGGCCCCTAAAAAAGCATATCCGTTCCGGTTCAGGTCTTTGAGCATCCGTACTTCAAACAAAAGGTCAGCAATCCGTGTCATTTCGCATCCAATTCCTGTGATTTGGGCATCAAATATTGACAATTTATAAAACATTCGCTTAAATAAAGTCAAGATTTACAAGGATCAACACATCATTGGAGGCCCTCCATGCCGATTCACGATAGAATGATTTTACCCTTGGTGTATCTAATTGTTGTCTGTATTTTTAGCAGCCTTTCTCCCCTTGACGCCCGGGAAGAAGCGAAGATGTTTGACACAAAACAGGATACGGGTTTTTACTACACCATTCAACAGGGCGATACGCTCTGGGATCTGTCCGAAAAATTTTATGATTCCCAATGGGATTGGCCGGGCTTGTGGGGAATCAACAAGGAAATTAAAAATCCCCACTGGATATATCCGGGAAACACTATCAGGGTATACCTCAAGCCTGAATTTAAAAAACAAGCGCCTGAAATACTCAAGCTTCCGACAATTGAAACCCGGTTTAACTATCCCGCCATTCACAGCACCGGATTTATAAAAAAAGAACAGGTGACGGCCCTTGGCACGGTGTTGCGGGAAAAAGAGGGGAATATCATGATGGCCACCGACGATATTGTTTATATCAGACCCGCCGGCCAGGTTCCTTTGATCATCGGACACAGGTACCAGATTTATTCGACATCCCAAGTGGATCAAACGACTGAAACAGGCCGATACAAAGGTATCAAGCACTTAATCAAGGCTGAACTTGAGATCATTGAGGTCAATTCGCAATATGCCGTCGGCAAGATTAAAAAAGCTTACAGAGATGTGGTTTCAGGAGATCTGGTTATGGATTTTTATACCCGGCACCCATCCGTTGAGGTGGATGGATATCCCGAGCCCGTGGATGCGGTTCTGCTCTGCTCCGAGGATGATAATGTAATGGTCAACGATTACCGCATTGCATTTATAAACAAGGGCACCGAAGATAACATTCGGTCAGGCAACATATATACCATCAAGCGCGGCAAAGAAACCGAATCGGTTTACGATATCAAAACAGGGTTGGATATCGCACCGGTGACATCGGGCAGACTTATTGTCCTGCATACGGAAAGCTCAAGTGCTACGGTGATGGTGCTCTCGTCGACAATGGATATACACCCCGGTGATATTGTGAACTAGTATCACGCCTGTTCCCAGGTTACCCTCAGGATTTCCTGGTAGGTTGTCCGGCCTTCAAGCATTTTTACGATCCCGTTTTCCCGTAAAGACTTCAGACCTTGTTTACGGGCGGTTTGGCGCATGTCACCCAGATTTGCCTGTCCGGTCGTCAACTGCTTGAGTTCCCGGGTGTAGGCAAGGATCTCATAAATACCGGTCCGGCCACGGTAGCCGGTATTTCTGCATTTCACACACCCCTTGCCGTGCCGCAGCTTCAATGGCCCCTCCCCGGGCACCCAAAGGCCTAAATCGGTAAGCTCTCGCCGGTCCATTTCAAATGCCTGGGCGCAATGGGGACAAATTTTGCGCACCAGGCGCTGGGCCACCACACCGGTCAGGGCCGAATGAATCAAATATGGCGGAATCCCCAGGTCCAGTAGCCTGAAAACTGTAGAGACGGCATCGTTGGTGTGCAGGGTAGACAAAACCAGGTGCCCGGTAAGCGCCGCCTGCACAGCCGCCTGGGCTGTTTCAAGGTCCCGGATTTCACCCACCATGATAATATCTGGATCCTGGCGCATGATATTGCGTAACACCGATCCAAAGGTCACATCAATGGCCGGCTGAACCCCAATCTGATTAAACTCTTCGTGGATCATTTCAATGGGATCTTCAATGGTGGTGATATTGACTTCAGGCGATGACACCATGCGCAATGAAGAGTATAAGGTGGTGGATTTTCCGGAGCCTGTGGGACCTGTGACCAGCACAATGCCAAAGGGCATGGTGATCAGATTTTTATATTTTTTCAACTCCGACGGTGAGAACCCCAAACTCTCCAGATCCTGAAAAAGGATTTCAGGGTCCATAATCCGCATCACCACCTTTTCGCCAAATGCCACAGGGATCGTGGAGACCCGTAGTTCCACTTCCTGGTCCTTTTTGAGCATTTTAATACGGCCGTCCTGGGGTCGGCGCTTTTCGGCCATATCAAGGGCAGACAGATTTTTGATCCGACTGATCACAGCATTATGAAGTTTTTTCGGTAATTTATAGACCGTATGCAATGCACCGTCAATGCGCATGCGCACAAGGCAGATATCGCGTTTGGGCTCAATGTGCACATCACTGGCCTTCTGGTCAAAGGCATAGGAAAACAGATGGTTCACGGCATTGACAATATGCTGGTCCGTGGACGGCGGCTCATCCATGTTACCAAGATTGACCGACCGTTCAAGATTGCCTAAATCCACCCCGGTTCTGGAAAATAAATTTTCAGCCGCGCTGATGGAATGATGAAACCCGAAAAACTCCTTGATGAGCCTTGCCACATCCGTTTTTGAACTGACAATGGGAGAGACCTTCAAATTGGTCACCCGCTGTACATCGTCAATGGCCTCATGGTTAAAAGGGTTCGGTGTGGCCACCACTAATTTGCCGCCTTTCATATGCAAAGGAAGCAGCAAATGCCTCAGGGCAAAGGATCTGGAAATGGTGCCGGTGACAAGATTGAGTTCAAGCTTTAACGGATCAATTTTTTTATAGGGAAGATGCCAGCTTTCGGCCAGGGTTTTAAAAATCAGATCTTCATCAATCACTTTGTCGGGTTCATCCAACCGGTTCAAATTCAAATAGACCAGCACATCAATAAAAGAGACGGCGTTAAACGCATCTTGCCTGTTCCCGGACGCTTTGCCGGCGGCTTGTTCGGCAAGTTTCTTTTTGATGTCATGGGCCCGGCCAAGCAAATCTTTGGCCTGGTCCACAGATATCAAGCCTTTTTCTATCAGTGCCCGGCAAATGGCCTTGGCACTGAAATACCTGTCAGAATTTAAATGCATAAACAACCTATGAAGAGTGTTGAAACAGCTTGCAAAAATGTATTGCGATTAATTCAATTAACCTGAATTTTTGCTTGAATTCAAGTGTCATTTTCGTCACGAATATTTTTACCTTGACTTTTGGTCCCCTTCGGATCACAAATTATGCCCCGGCCTGACGGCAGGCCTGTGACATTCACATTTTATTGAGACACACGATGACATACCTCAAACTTTTATTAACCGCTTTTTTCTGGGGCGGTACATTTATTGCCGGCAAAGGCCTGGCTGGCCATGTTCACCCATTTTGTGCCGCTTTTTTAAGGTTTACCATTGCATCATTTTTTCTGGTGATATTGGTGATCCGGCAAGAGGGACGGCTGCCGAAAATTGATGGAAGGGATGCACTTTTAATCTTTCTTTCCGGCTTGACCGGCATTTTTGCCTATAATTTATTTTTCTTTTCCGGTCTGACCATGATCAACGCCAACCGGGCCGCCCTGATTATTGCAAGCAACCCCATATTCATCACGCTTTTCTCTGCGGCAATTTTTAAGGAACAATTGACACCGTTAAAGATTACAGGGCTAATCTTATCCGTTTCCGGGGCAACGATCATTATCACAGGCGGAAATATAGCACAGATTTTTAAAACCGGAATCGGCCGGGGGGAGATGGCCATTTTCGGTTGTGTCGTCTCCTGGGTCAGCTATTCGCTGCTCGGCAGGCCCCTTACCAGCCGGTTCTCCCCGCTGGCAAGTGTGTGTTACGCTTCACTGGCAGGCACCTTGATGCTTTTTTTCCCGGCAGTATCAAAGGGGTTATTTGCAGCCCTGTCCGGATACGGGGCTGTTGAATGGGGCAGTCTTTTTTATCTGGGATTTTTTGGCACCGTGCTGGGTTTCTACTGGTATTACCAGGGGATCAAAGCGATCGGGCCCGCAAAATCCAGTGTATTTATTAATTTCGTACCGGTTTCTGCGCTGATTCTCTCTTATCTTATTCTCGATGAATCTGTCACAAAAGAAATTCTTGCAGGTGCATGCCTGGTTGTCACAGGCGTTTATACGACCAATATCGCCGGATTCCGGCGCAAAAAAAGAATTGACACTACATAGACCTATCCCCGTATTTGGACAAGAAGTTGCCCGTATGCAAGGCACAGAAAAATTTGTAACCGGACAACCCCTTGGTTGTGAGGATTGTAAATTTTTGTGAAACGCCCAAGATGGGTGACTTGTTGTTCAAATACGGCAAATAAAAATGCCGGGGGTGTCTTCACAAAGAACCCCGGCATTTTTTTAGGATATATGAGAACGCCGTCTTAGTCTTCTTCGATGGTGATGGCGTCTTCTTCACATACTTCTACACAGCTTTCGCAGCCCATGCATTCTTCTGCGTTGACAGGAACGGATTTTCCGTCTTGCATTTCAAATACTTCTGCAGGACATACATCAACACATTCCTCGCAACCTACACATTTTGCCTCATCAACGCTCGCGTTAAAAGCCATTTTAGACCTCCTTAAAAATTAATAATAATACAGTTTTATAAACTCATCTTTTTATAAATAAAGACAATAACCTGATTCAGCACCCGCTTTTACACCAATGTTTTTGCTAAAACAAGCTTTTTATGAGTTTAACTCCACCAGGCATACGCCAATTTGTCCGCCTGGATTTTTTTCAGTTACGTTCACATCACAAAGCCCCGAAAAAAAACGGATTTGAATCCGTCCGGTTACGGTTCCTTGGTCAGCACCTTCAAAATACGCTATTTCAACATCGGGCGTCAGGCCCTGGGCCATCTGCAACAGGATCGCATTTATTTTAAAATACTGCTGTTCCATGAACTCACAATCTTTTTCATGCACTTTTATAGAATCAATGTCAAGGGCATTTATCGCCTCGCCCGCGCCGGCCAAAAATTCATCCATCACGGCCCTGCTGGTGGTAATTAAAACCGGCGTACCGTCTTGAGCAAAGCAGGCGGTATCCCTTGCGGCCCTAAGCCAGGCCTTTATTCTTTTTTCGGTCATGGCCTGGCCCGGTTCAGCGGACAGGGTATGATCAACAGCCAGGTCGATCTCTTCATCCCCTTTCAATTCTGCAAAGAGGGCGGCATTTTCCTGATCCAGATTATCCAAAGCCACCTGGATCTCCTGGGACTGCCTGTCATGAATATCCGCAAGTTTGAGAAAAACAAGCGACTCGTTGCTGTTCAGACCCGTTGCCGGCTCCGGGGTATGGGCACCCGCTCCCCTGCGGATGCCGGCACGGATGGCAGCCACACCTGAATCATCTTTGAAAAACATCTCTTCACGAATCAAAGCACGAAGATTTTTTTCATTGCCTTTATGAATGGCGGCCCAGTCCAGATAGGCGCGGACCTGTTGCTCGGCAAGGGCAAGTTGTTCGTTATCAAGACAAACCCGGCTCAGCCGACCCTGGACTTCCAATCCGGCCATTGGCTCGGGTAACACACCGCCATCGTGAACGTCCAACACATTAAAATGGTTAAAAAAACAAGATATGGCCTTGGCCTGACGGTTATCCATAACCGTGAACGGGAAAAAATAAAAATTTATCATACCACTTTATACCTTTTGGTCATGAACCAGGATCCCCATGTCTTCCAGTTGCTTGCGGATCCTGTCTGCTGTCTTAAAATCTTTTTGCTGCCGGGCCGCATCCCGTTCAGCCATGAGTGCCGCCACCTCTGACGAATGCGGATTCTTTTTGCTGAAATCAAAAATATTGAGCACCGCATCCGCATCCTTGAAACATTTGAGCAGGCGCTGGGCGCCCTCGGGTCCCACATGACCCTCAACGACCATCCGGTTGATCTTCTTCACACCGGATAAAAGACCGGATACCAGGACAGGGATCTTAAGATCATTTGCCATGGCATCCATCATGCCCTGGCGCAGATCATAGGTGACATGCTGGACCTCTTCCTCATTGGACCTTCCCGACACATGCCCAAGGGATTCAATGCAGCGGTTGATCCGGGAAAGGACAAGTTTGGCATCATCCAGACTTTTTCGGGATAAGAGCAGGGATTTTCTGTAATGGGCGGAGAGCAGCCAGAAACGAATGATTTTCTCGTCCCACCCCATCTCAACCAACCGGTCTAAAGTCAAAGACCTGGCATCATCCGTATCCAGGGAGCCGTCATACTGTACGGGATCACAATGCATCCACACCCTGGCAAACGAACCGCCGGCGGCCCCGGCAATGGCAATCTCATTTTCATGGTGGGGGAACATCAGCTCCCGGGAACCTGTATGGACGTCAAATGCGGCACCCAGAAATGTTGAAGCAAGGGCGGCACACTGCAGATGAAGAGAGGGCCGGACATTGCCCCATTCGGTTTTAACGCCCAGGCCCTGTTTTAGCTCCGACAGGGTAACCCGCTTGAGCAGGGTAAAGTCCCTGGGATTGTTCTTTTCATATTCATCCAGATCCACCGTGGCCCCCACACGGATCTTGTTGACGTCCACCCGGGAAAGCCGCCCGTAATCCACGACGCTAGCCAGATCAAAGTATACGGAATGCAACTTTTCATAGGCATGCTTATTGACAAGCAGTTTCCTTGTCAGCGCCGTCATTTCGTTGAAATGTTCGGACACTTTGGGATAGGCCTGGGCCTGTCGCATCCCCAGCCGCGACAAATCAGATAGAAAGGCATCAATAAAAGGCTGGGTAAAGGCCTGGGGCGTGGTGTTTGCCTGCCTTGCCCCGTCAATGGTTTTATCGTCATAATCGGTAATGTTAACGATATGCCGGACCTTTACATCCTGGTATTCAAGGTAGCGGATGAGCAGATCCGTAAAGGCATGGCGCCTGAAATGGCTGATATCCAAACGCCTGTGCACCGTGGGGCCACAGGTGTAAACACCAAATTCTTTGTCCCCCTGGGGGTTTAAAGCCTCTTTTCTTCCTCCCAGGGAATTGTGGACGGTCAGGTTGATCTGCCTTTTTACGCTGAAAAGCTCTGTGGAGAGATACCTTTCACCCGAATCGGGGAAAATCACCACAATGACACCGTTTTGAAGCCGTTTGGCCTGGTCAAGGGCCACTGCCATGGCAGCACCCGAACTCATGCCCACAAAAAGCCCCTCTTTTAAAGCCAGTTGGCGGGCCGCCTCAAAGGCCGCTTCATCATCAATATGAACGCTTTCACCCAGCAGGCTCTTGTCAAAAATCTCAGGCGTATACGACTCTTTCATATTTTTAAGGCCCTGGATACCGTGTCCCAGATAGGGCTCGGCACAGATGACCCGGGCATGATGGTCCTGTTCCCTAAAATACCGGGACAGCCCCATCAGTGTTCCCGAAGTGCCCACCGTTGCCACCACGGCATCAACCTGGCCGTTGGTCTGGGCCATAATTTCAGGGCCTGTGGTCTGGTAGTGGGCTCTCCAGTTGGCTTCATTATTATATTGGTCCGTGAGAAAATATTTTTCCGGGTATTCCCTGGCCAGGCGGTAGGCCTCTTCAATGGCGCCGTCCGATCCCAGGTGCCGGGGGGTAAGAATGATCCGGGCACCCCGGGCTTTGAGTATTTTTTTGCGCTCTTCGCTTGCGCTTTCGGACATGGCCAGGGCCAGTTTGTAGCCCTTGACCGCACACACCATGGCAAGACCGATACCTGTATTACCCGAAGTGGCTTCAATGACGGTCTTATCAGCGGTCAGATCACCGTCTGCCTCGGCCTGGGTGATCATAGACAAGGCGGCCCTGTCCTTGATGGATCCACCCGGGTTCATGTATTCAAGTTTGGCCAGGATGGTGACACCGGGCACGGAATTAAGTGTCCGGATTTTTACAAGCGGGGTGTTACCGATGGAATCAATAATGCTGGCATACATGCGTGTCCTCTCTTTGCCGGGGAAATCCGGCCACGATTCTTTTTGCACAAAAGCCAAGCGTGCCGCCTTGGCGGCCGAAATACGCAGCGACCTTGACTTTTCAAGTATAAAGTGGCTTTATACAGTAATTTTATTTGATTCGCAATTTTTTAAACAGGGCCATTTTCACCTATGGTGTCATGTAAACGAGTGCTGTGCCACATATGTATTGTCCCGGTCATCATTATATTACTTTCAGGCCGGGCCTTTTGTTTTTCCGCTTCCATGCCCACTGAAAAGGTGTCCTGGCACATCCAGGCCCGCCAGGTGACCTACGAGGACGAACGAAAGCTCTACATTGCCGAAAAAGAGGTGGTCATTACCGGGGGCAAAACACGGCTGGAAGCCGATTACGTTGAATTTTCAGATGTAACCAAAGACGCCTTTGCCAAAGGCAATGTCCTGTTCATTTCAGGCAATGACTCCATTACCTGCGAGTCCATGAATGTCAACCTGGGTTCGGAAACAGGGACGATCAACCAAGGCACGATATTTCTCCAGGACGGTAACTACTATATTTCAGGGGAAAAGCTTCGAAAAACCGGGGAGTTCAGCTATGACGCAGAAAAAGGTTCCATCACCACCTGCGAAGGAGAGACCCCGGCCTGGAAAATCACTGGATCCGACATCGAGGTAACGGTGGAGGGATACGGCACTGCCAGCAATGCCGTCCTCTGGGCCAAAAAGATGCCCGCCATATATATGCCCTATTTCATATTTCCGGCTAAAACAGAACGTCAGACAGGACTTTTGATACCCATGGCCGGATATTCGAGTGACATGGGGTTTGAGTACCAGCAACCGCTGTTTTTAGCCCTTTCAGACAATACCGACGCGACCTTATATCCCCACTATATGTCGGACAGGGGCCTGATGCTCTCCGGCGAATACAGGTATGTTTTATCTCCGGACTCCAAGGGGATGATGATGATGAGTTATCTTGATGATGACACCATTGGAGACGATGCCGAAGAAAACAAAACTTACAATATTTCTGCAACACCTGACCGTACCAACCATGATCGGTACTGGCTTCGCATGAAACATGACCAGGAACTGTGGTATGGTTTCAATGCCAAACTAGACATTGATTATGCCTCTGATATGGATTATTTGCGGACATTTGGAGACGGCTATGCAGGCTTTGACAACACAGATCAAGCATTTGAAAAAATGTTCGGCCGGGATCTGGATGAAGAGACGGATTATATCCGGCAAAACAGCCTGCTCATATCAAAAAACTGGGCCTCATACGGCCTGAACATAGAAGCCGAGTGGTATGATAATATCCAGGCCCGGCAGTTGGACATAGAGGACACCACCCTGCAGACCCTGCCCTCCATTGAATTTTTTGCAGCCCGCCAGAAAATTGTAGAAAATTTCGGATTGTATTACGAGATGGATTCGGAATTCAGGTCGTTTTACCGCCAGGATACCACAGCCACGGAGGTTACCGGCAGACGGGCAGACATTCACCCGGTATTTTATTATCCCATGAAACTGGGCAAGGCATTTTCCTTTGAACCCTATGCCGGTGTCAGGGGAACCGTATGGGATACGGATGATTTCACTGACAGTGACGGTGATGATTCTGATATAAGAACCCGTGGGCTCTATGAAATGGGTATGGATCTGTCAACCACCCTCAGCCGCGTGTTCACCCTAAACACGGATTTTGCCGAAAAAATCCAGCACAAGATCGTACCCATGCTGGAATATGACTATATTCCCGATGTGGATCAGGAGGATCTGCCTGATTTTGACAGCATAGACGATATTTCAGAAAAAAATATCATTACCTGGTCTTTGCGCAATACATTCACCTCCAGAAAGACAGTAACGGACGAAAACGGGGAGGGATCCAGGATATACAAAGAACTGCTATGGTTTGAGCTCTCCCAGGGCTATGACATCCGGTATGAACAGGATGGGGAAGATGCCGAAGACGATCCCTGGCAGGACCTGACGTTAAAATATGAATTAAATCCCATAGACTACTTTAGCTCAAACGGTACTATCGCCCTTGATCCCAACACCGGTCATTTCACCAAGATCCAGGTCGGAGGAACGATCTCCGATAACAGAGGGGACAGCCTCGATCTCTCATACCGGTATGCAACAGATTCGTCACACACCTGGCAAACGACAATCCGCACCAATCTGGTGCCGAATGTATTGCAGGCTTTTTATTCACTTGAAACCGACCTTGAAGACAAAAAAACCGTTGAAACCGGTGCGGGGATTTCCATCAACCAGCCGTGCTGGGGATTAAAGCTGGCATTTAAAGATGAATCTGCTGACAAATCATTTGCCTTCATGGTAATCCTGAAGGGGATTGGAGAATTCGGAACAAAATGAAAGACAATGCGCTATGGTTCGCCCTGCTGACCCGAAGCAATTTCGAGCAGACAGTCTACTCTCGCATCAGCAAAAAAAAAATAGATGCGTTTCTGCCCAGCACAAGAAAGCCAAGTAAAAGAAAAGACCGCAAACTAATGATAGAAACCCCATTGTTTCCCGGTTATGTGTTTGTTAAATCCACCATGGCACCGGTGGACCAGTTGCCCATTTTGAAAACCGTGGGGGCTGTCAGGCTTTTAGGAAACTCCAAAGGCCCCCTGCCTGTGCCCGAACACCAGATTGAGTCGCTCAAACTTTTAACCTCCGTAACCCAGGATCTGATTACGGGCAGCATGATTGAGTTAAAAAAGGGGGATCCGGTGATGATCCTGGAAGGCCCCATGGCAGGGCTGAAAGGTGAATTTTTCGAACATAAGGGCAAGGGGCGGGTCATCATCAAGGTAGATCTGCTCGGACGCTATGCAGGGGTGGAGGTGAATTTTGACATGGTTGAAAAAATTCCGGACCTGTTGTCATAAGCCCTTGACTTTTTGATGCATATTCATTAAAACCCCTGGAAAAACTTTTTAGCTGTATAACATATTTGAGGTTCTATGAATAAACTTGAATTGATCTCCACATTAAAAGACCGGGCCAATCTGACCAAATCAGAAGCAGCCGATGTAATAAGAATATTTTTTGATTCCCTGTCCGACGCCTTTGTTAAGGGAGAACGGGTCGAAATAAGAGGGCTTTGCAGCTTTCATATCAAAGAGTATAAAAGCTACGTGGGAAGAAATCCCAAAACCGGACAAAAAGTAGACATTCCGCCCAAACGCCTGCCGTTTTTCAAATGCGGTAAAGAACTCAAAGAGCGGGTTGATTATTAGTTCGATGTTTCTGATATGCCTCCTGCACCTTCCGAAACGAACCGGGGAATTTCTCCCGCATCTCTGCCATTATCTGAATTAACCTATATTGTTCAGGCCGGTCGGATTCCCAATGCCCTTCTTTTTCACGGGCCCCGGGGAGCCGGCAAACGCCAGGCTGCGCTTTTTTTTGCGCAAACCTGCAATTGTCGTGTGGACAACGACCGGCCATGCAATATCTGCGCGTCATGCAAAAAAATTGCTGGGGGAACGCACCCGGACATGATTTTTCTGGGTCCGGCTGAAAACAAAAAAATAATCACCATTGCCCAAATCCGGGAGATGGGCAGCACCATCGCATCCCGGGCCAATGAAGCGGCATATAGAATGGTCTGCATCAACCATGCAGACCTGATGAATCCCCAGGCCCAAAACGCCCTTCTCAAGATGCTTGAAGAGCCGCCGGAACGCACTTTTTTCATCCTTGCCGCGACCCGGATATCCCCCCTTTTACCGACCATTTTATCCAGGTGCCGGCGTATTGATTTCCAGGCCCTTTCACCCCATGAAATCAAAAAAATCTTATGCACGCAATACGGACTTGGTTCGGGAATATCCCACATCATCAGTGGAACGGCAGGAAGTGACCTGGACCAGGCACTGCGTTTGTCAGGGGCGGATGAAGGAGATGCCCCGGACTGGAAAATACTGCGGCCATGGTTAATCAAGGAGATTTGCCGTTTTTTAACGCCGGCACAGCCCAAAAGTGCCTTTAACAGCCTGAATTTATCCAGACTCCTGTCAGCCCGCCCGGACTGTATTCACGATGCCATGACAGTGATTCGGACCGTAATCAGAGATCTTTGCATATTAAAATACATGCCGGATAAAATAGTTAATCTTGATTTTTTAAGTGCATTTCAAGATATTAATAGGATGCATTCATACTCCCGGATGTTAGCATGGATGACACTATTTCATGAGACGGAGAAAAGACTGGAATCCAACAGCGGCACAAGACTGACCCTTGACCGTTTTTTCCTTTCCTTATCCTCATATTAAAAAGAGGCCAATTTTATGGTAAATGTTACCGGCGTTAAATTTAAAACCGCAGGTAAAATATACGATTTCAACAGCAATGCCCTGGATGTAAAATCAGGCGACCGGGTAATTGTTGAAACCGAACAGGGCTTGGGTTTCGGCATCGTTGCCGTGCCCTCCCAGGAAAAGGACAAATCCGAAAAGTCCTTGAAAAATATTGTCAGGGTGGCGACCCAGGAGGATTTCGACCGGCGCATGGAACTTGAATCACTGGAGCAACGTGCCCATGAATACTGCAGTCAGTGCATCAAGGACCTGGACCTTTTAATGAACCTGTTCAGTGTGGAGAGCACCTTTGACAGAAACAAACTGACATTTTTTTATACGGCGGACGGCAGGATTGATTTCAGGGAACTGATCAAACTTCTGGTCAAGGAATTTTCCATCCGCATTGAAATGCGCCAGGTTGGTATCCGAAATCTGTCCAAGCATGTGGGCGGTGTGGGCAAATGCGGCAGGGAACTGTGCTGTTCATCTTTTATGCACACCTTTGATCCGGTCTCCATCAAAATGGCAAAAGAGCAGGGACTGAGCCTGAACCCCACCAAAATTTCAGGGGTATGCGGCCGGTTGATGTGCTGTTTGACCTTTGAAGACCAGACCTACCGCCACTACAAGAAGAAAATGCCGAAACTGGGCAAAACCATTACGGTTGAAGATATTAAAGGCAAAGTGGTCCGCCAGAACGTTCTCAGACAAAGTGTCACTGTCCGGCTCGATGACCGCACGGAACGCGAAATATTTCTGTCACAACTGAAAAAAGAAAACACCTAGGAACCCATCTTAAATGACTTGTCAATACTACACCACCCCCATTTACTATGTGAATGCCAAACCCCATCTGGGCCATGCATATACCTCTATCGCAGCCGATGTTGCCACCCGCTTTAAAAAGATGGAAGGCGCTGACACCTATTTTTTAACCGGGACGGATGAACACGGTGATAAAATCGTTCAGGCGGCTGAAAAGGAAAACACGACGCCCAAAGCCTATGCAGATAAAATCAGCAAACTGTTCCAGGATGTTCTCCCCCTGCTCAACATCGAAAACAACCACTTTATCCGGACAACCGACCCCGGGCATATTGAGGTTGTTAAATCGGTTCTGTCCACGATCTATGATAAAGGGGACATCTATTTTTCAAGTTACGAGGGGATTTACTGTTTCGGGTGTGAACGGTTCTACCAGGAGCGCGAACTTGTGGACGGCAAGTGCCCGGACCACGGAACAGTGCCGGAAACCATTAAAGAATCCAACTACTTCTTTAAAATGAGCAAGTACCAGAATTGGCTCATTGAACACATCGAAACCCACCCGGACTTTATCCGGCCCGAACAATACAGAAAGGAAATTCTCTCCTTTCTTAAGGAGCCCCTGGAAGACCTGTGCATCTCCCGGCCCAAATCCCGACTGACCTGGGGAATTACCCTGCCCTTTGACGAGGACTATGTCACCTACGTATGGTTTGACGCTTTGGTCAACTACATCACGGCCCTGGGATACCCTGATGGTGAGATGTTCAAAAAATTCTGGCCCACCACCCGGCATTTTGTGGCCAAGGACATCATCAAACCCCATGGCATTTACTGGCCTATCATGCTCAAGGCAGCGGGCATCGAGACATACAACGGGCTGAACGTCCATGGGTTCTGGAATGTCCAGGGTTCTAAAATGTCAAAAAGTATCGGCAATGTCACGGACCCTGTGGAGGTAACAGGACAGTACGGTGTGGATGCGTTCAGGTATTTTCTGATGAGCGAGATGGTATTTGGTTTAGATGCCAATTTCACCGAAGATACTATTGTGGCGCGGATTAATTCAGACCTGGCCAACGACCTGGGCAACCTCTTCTCCCGGGTGCTCTCCATGAATCTCAAATATTTCAAAGGCACCGTCCAGGGAGCGGCGGCAAATTCCGACAGCGTCCTGAGCCTTGAATCCGAGGCCGGCAAGGTATTTGATGCGTACACAAGTGCCATGGCGGAATGTCAGTTTAACAAAGCCCTTGCAAGCGTATGGGAACTGGTCTCCACCATGAATAAATACATTGTTGCCAATGAACCCTGGGCACTGGCCAAAGATCCGGCACGCGCCGATGAGCTGGGTACGGTGTTGTATGAACTGCTGGAAGGCATTCGCTTTGTGGCAGGCCTGATCTGGCCGGTGATGCCCGAAACCAGTGGTAAAATTTTTGCGGCCCTGGGTCTTGAGCCGCCTGAACGAGGATTTTTCACCCTGGATGCCATCCGGCCCTGGGGTCAGATAGCCCAAGGCATTACCCTGGCAAAACCCGAGATTCTCTTTCCCCGGGTGGACGTTGACAAAAAAGAGGCAGCCCCCCCTGCCCCCAAACCGCTCAAACCGGCATTAAAAGAGGAAATCACCATTGATGATTTTGCCAAAATAGATCTGAGAGCCGGAAAAATTGAGTCCGCCGAACGGATTGAAAAATCGGACAAACTGCTCAAACTTCAGGTGAACATCGGCGCCCAGACCCGGCAGATCGTGGCTGGCATCGGTAAATCCTACACACCCGAAGAGGTGGTGGGAACAGAGGTCATTGTGGTGGCCAACCTGAAACCCGTAAAGCTTATGGGTGAATTGTCCGAAGGTATGGTGCTTGCAGGAAGCATAAAGAAAAAACTTGTGCTGTCCGGGTTTAACGGCACTCCCAAGCCCGGTTGTCCGGTGAAATAGTATTTATTTGAGACAAGCCCTTGGATTCCATTAAAACAGAACAATCCTGGCGAGAATTCCAGGAAAGTTATAACCAGCAAAAAAAGAAACGCTCTACGGGTGACCGCATACGCAAAATTGCCGCTTCGGTCTGCCTTGGCGCGATTGCCTGTGCGTTGATCTGGGTTGGGGGATACGCCGCCTACAAGGTCGGTCACCGACTGTTTGCCCCAACACCGGATCAGGTGGCAAGGGAACCTGCCCCGCCCGATCGCCTCAAACGATCTGACGTCAAAGCCCTGGTCCAAAACATTGATATTCTCAATGCAGACACGGACCGGTTCTTTGCGGACGGGCCGTCCTGGACATACACCATCCACACCCAACTGGACACACGTCTCCAGAAAAACCTGATACAGACATTGGCCTACTTAAAGACCCTGGACAGGGGAAAACCTGAACTCATCGCCATCATGGCCATGGACGGCAGCACCGGTTTCATAAAAGCCATGGCCGGATTTGATCCAAACAAGCCGGACAGCAACCCCTGCACATCAGCCAATTATCCGGCGGCCAGTCTTTTTAAAATCGTCACCGCCTCCGCCGCCGTGGAAAAATTAAACTATACAGCCACCACCCCCTTGTATTTCAACGGCGGGAAATACACCCTGTACAAACGACAATTATCAAACCATAAAACAAAATATACCACCCGCGTGACCCTGGAAACTGCTTTTGCCGAATCCATAAACCCGGTATTCGGCAAGATCGGACAGCTGACCCTGGGCAAAAACACACTCGACCATTTCGCCGAAAAATTCGGCTTCAATCAAAGTCCGGAAACCGATTTTAAATTTTCGCCCCCCCATTTTTCAACAACCGACAATGACTACCATATGGCGGAGCTTGGGTGCGGATTTAACCGGGATACCCTGATTTCACCGGTATTTGCCATGACGATGGTGTCGGCAATCGTGAACAAGGGCCAGTGCCTGGTACCCCGGCTTGTTGACCGCATAAACAATTCAGATGAAGACGAGATTTACAAAAGCAGCAAAGAGATATATAAAATACCGATCAGCGCCAAAACAGCCGCAACCATGAAAAGGCTTATGAAAAAGACAGTGTCGAGCGGCACAGCCCGAAAATTGTTCCGGGGCTATTCCCGTGACAAGGTATTATCACACCTGTCTATCGGTGGCAAAACCGGATCCCTGTCAAACCGAGCGCATACAATCAAATACGACTGGTTTACAGGATTCGCCCGGCACAAAACAACAAAAAAGACGTTGATTGTGGCAGTCATAGTGGGTCACGGCAAATACATTGGGACCCGGGCATGCACCCACGCAAAAAACATGCTGAGAACCTATTTCAGCACTCCCAAAGCCCAAAAGAAAGTTAATTAATTGAAACTTCAGCTGTTCCGGAATAACGGCCATGGGCCGACCTGACATATCATCTGCCAGATTTCGGCCCACAACGAAAATAGAAAGAACTCAACAGCTTATTGAACTCTTTCTTATAGACAACCATTGACAGATCTGGTCAAGCAATACACAGGTTCAACCCACAACAAAAGATAATAAGAATATAATACGTTCCTATAACTTTCATGTAAAAATTTCCGGGACAAATAACGGAGGACACAGATGAAACGCCAAGGCAATCTTTCAAACCAGCTTTTTGATTATCTTAAATACATTTCAAAAATCAATGTGAACATAGGCAAACCATTGTCATCGGTAAAGGAGAACACCTTACTCTTTTTGCCTGATACCGGCTGCACCCTCAATTGCGGAATCTGTGCCCTTGTGGCGTTTAAAGGGCCTGCCTGCGAAAATGATCTGACCTCCCTGGCCAAAGGCATTGAAACCCTTTCACAAAATCGTCTTGGTCTGTACGCCAAGAACACAACCCCAATGGTGTCGGCGGATTACCTGGGCGGTAAAGAATTTTTATCCACCCTGTTTGACCACGCCCAGAACCTTAAACAGGAAACGATGTTTGCATCCCTGTTTGATGACCCGGGAAAAAGCCGCAAATTGTCGGGTATTGCCCAGGATATTGACGACATTCTTACCGATGAAATCAAAAATTTCAAAGGGGCCACAGCGGGCTTGTCCACCCCCGAGGTGGATATTGCCGCAGATTATCTTGACCGGCTCAAAGATATCCTCTGGTGCCTGAAAAAGGAGATCCTCGATAATATTGACGCCATTAAACATCTGGCCCCGGGCATAGACAAACAAAACAATCCTGAAGGGATCGCACTTTTTAAACGGATCAATGCCGTACTCAACAGCCTGGACCGACTTGAGGTCAGAGGGCGCGACTCAGCAGGTATTTCCGTGCTGTGCACCCTGGATGCATCCCAATTTTCAACGTACAAAAGCGTTCTTGACAAAGAAGGCATGGCCGACGAACTGAAAAACAGATGCAAGCGACAAATCCTGTCAAACAACACCATATCCATCAATGAAGTCAGCACCCCGGATGACGTCAAGCGTATTACCATCTGTTTTGTATACAAATTTGCCGCAGAAATCGGAGCTCTGGGCGACAACATTGCCTTTATCAGGAGCCAGATAAAAGAGGACCCCCTGCTCCAGGCACTTGCTGCATTTGAGATATCGGCATCATCGGTTTCGGCCCATACCAGATGGGCATCCATCGGAGATATCACCGAGGCCAACTGCCATCCCCTGGACAACACCTCCACAGATGCCGGTGTCTCCCGAAGCGGCATCATCCATGTCTGTCTTAACGGGGATATTGACAACTACCTGGAGCTGAAAACAGAATACGAGGCCCGGTACGATAAAATTCATCCCCAGATCACCACGGACACCAAACTGATCCCGCTGCAGATTGAACACCACCTGAAAATGGGCGCCCCCATCGAAGAGGCCTTCCGCCTGGCGGTCAATGAGTTTGAGGGTTCCCATGCCATTTCCATGCACACGGACCTTGCTCCGGGCAAATTGTTCCTGGCCCAGAAAGGCAGCGGACAGGCCATTTTTGTGGGCCTTGCCCCGGACCACTACATTGCGGCATCGGAATTATACGGTGTGGTGGAGGAGACCCGCCACTACATAAAACTGAACGGCGAAGAAAAGGGACAGATCGTGATCCTGGACCAGGAGGGTGCGGGCGGCATTGAAGGAGTTCGCTCCTTTTACTACGATTACCAGCCCATCACCCTGACCCGGGAGGATGTCCTCACCAGCCAGATCACCTCCAGGGACATTGACCGCCAGGGGTATAACCACTATTTTCTCAAAGAGATCTCCGAAGCCCCGTTCTCGGTTGAAAAAACACTGGAAAATAAATTTAAGCAGAATCCCGGATCAGGCCTGTTCAATGTCAACCTGAACAGAACCATTATCCCGACGAGCCTGGAAGAAGATTTACGATCCGGAAAGATAAAAAACATCTATTTCATCGGCCAGGGAACCGCCGGCATCGCCGCCCAGGGGTGTGCGGATCTTCTCACCCATTACCTGGGGGCCAAATGCATGAACATCCGAGCCCAGAAGGCATCCGAGCTTTCCGGGTTCAGCATGGGCTGCCAAGTTGAAAATACCAGAACCATGGAAAACACCCTGGTTGTGGCCATCAGCCAGTCCGGCACCACCACGGATACCAACCGAACCGTGGACATGGTCCGGGCCCACGGAGCCAGGAGTCTTGCCATTGTCAACCGCAGGGATTCGGACCTGACCTTTAAGGTGGACGGCGTATTGTATACCAGTTCCGGCAGGGACATAGAGATGTCCGTGGCCTCCACCAAGGCCTTTTATTCCCAGATCATGGCCGGGGCCGTGCTTGGTCTGCACCTGGCTGCCCTGCTCAATGCCAGAAGTGAGGAATACATCAGCGATCAAATCCACAAGCTGATGGAACTGCCCGACAAAATGAGAACGATTCTTGACATGCGTGGTGAGATCAAGGCATGTGCGGACAAACTGGCCATATCCAAAACCTACTGGGCCACGGTGGGGTCCGGAGCCAATAAAACATCTGCTGACGAAATCAGGATCAAACTGTCGGAACTGTGCTACAAAACCATCTCCTCGGATTTTGTTGAAGACAAAAAACATATTGATCTGTCCAGCGAGCCGTTGATCATTGTCTGCGCCGCCGGCACCCGGGAAAGCGTGCTGGGGGACATCATAAAGGATACAGCCATTTTCCATGCCCACAAAGCCTGCCCCATCGTCATTACCACCCAGGGAGAGGACCGCTTTGACCTATATGCCAAGGCCGTTTTCAAAATCCCCGAGATCCAGGAACATTTTGCCCCGGTGCTCAATACCCTGGTCGGCCATATCTGGGGGTACTATGCTGCCCTTGCCATCAATGACAAATCAAAATTTCTCTATGACGTCAGGGTCAAAATAGAAAACATCATCGAAGAGTTCAGAGGCATGGGCCATGATGATTACGAAGTGCTTTTGGAAAACAAATTCACCGAGACCGTGGCGGAATTCTACAACCAGTTTTCCCTGAAAAGACGCCGGGGAGAGTTTCCCAGTGCCATCGGCCTGAATACAATTTCCAACATCACCTTGCTGCTCAAGTACCTGTCCGGCAGATTGCCGGTGTCGGATTTTGAAATGGACTTTGGGGTCAAAGGCACCCCGCCCAATATGCTGACCACCTTTTTCACCACCATGAACCAGGCCATCAATATCATGGCCCGGCCCGTGGATGCCATCAAGCACCAGGCCAAAACGGTTACCGTGGGGACCAGCCGGATCACTGAACGCTTTGAAGGTATTATATTTGACGTGCTGGCCGAACATGACATCCAGATTCCTTTGATTACCAATACCAATGTACTGGTTCTGAAAAATCTGCAGGAGATTATAGCCGAAGTGAAAGGTGCGGTGCTTTACCGCATCACCGGGTTAAGCCTTTTGGGAAAAGTCACACCGGATACCCGCATTGATGTGGAATCTAAAACAGGCATTCTGGCCGATGAATCCTCACGGGTGGAAACGGATCACCGCCTCAAGGGCACCAAAAACATCATTGTCCGGGAGGGCAACGTCTACATCGGCAAGGGACGCAAAGACAATCGAAGCATTCTGGTTATTCCGGTACTGTCATCTTCGCCCACATCGCCCAACATCATTGAATTTTTATTGTCTTTAAACATCGCCTTTAAATCCACCGAAGAGGTCACCCTGCTGAAAAAAATCAAGGCCCTGGGCGGAAAATACACCCGGCTTAAGGACTGGATTCTTGAAAGCAAAAATGTGGCATGGGATGATAAGTATCTCAACCTTGTGGACATTGAGACCCTGTTCGGGGCCACGGCGGAGCAGGCTGTGGAAGCGATTGTTGAAAAACTGGATTAAGCCCTTGCCAAAACCAGGACAGACACACCGGCAGCCCCGGCCTTCAAAAGGGCTTGGGCTGCCGCATCACATGTGGCCCCGGTGGTAAACACATCATCCACCAAAAGAATGTTTTTCCCCCTGATACGCCCGGGCTTTGGGCAGTCAAAGGCCTGGGTCAGATTCTTTTTCCTGGCCTTGGGGTCCAGGCCGGTCTGACTGACCGTTGCCCGGATCCGGGAAAGGCTTCGTATGTCAATACGCCAAGGTGCCGGCCGATCACAAGCAGCCCTGTACAGCCGTGGAAAATTGCGGACAAGAAAATAGGATTGGTTGAAGCCGCGGTGTTTCGCCTTTGAAATGTGGAGGGGAATGGGCACAATTAAATGAAACCGATCCATGTCAAATTGGGTGGCAAAGGCCTGGAACAGGTGGTATTCAAAGGGACGGGCCAGACTGAGCCTAGCGTGGTATTTAAACAATCCCAAGGCCTTTTGAATCACCCCTTCATACATAAAGGCCGCCCGGACACTATCCATGGCCATGGGGACTTCAAGGCAGGCACCGCACAAATGATCGGGACCTGTTTCAAAACAACGGCCGCAGTTAGGACAAAAGGGATGATCAAATACCGGCAGCGCAGCACCTAAACATGTGTTGCAAAAGCAAACGTTTAAGGGATCATCCATAGGATTTTTAATATATTTGCCGCAGTCCAGGCATTTATCCGGAAAGACCAGCGCACCTATTCCGGCCGCGGCCGCTCTGACCAGCTTTTTTAGCATCAGGCATTGAGCCCGAGGCGCTGGCGGCGGGCCTCAAACATGGCAATGCCGCCTGCCACGGAGGCATTCAGGGAGGTAATACGGGTTTGCATGGGAATGGACAAAATAAAATCACAGGCTTTTCTTACCCCGGGCCGCAGTCCGGTATGCTCGCCCCCCACCACAAGCGCCAGATTACCTGTAAGGTCTGCTTCATAAAGGCCTTTATCCCCCCCCGCATCCAGACCGGACACCCAGGCGCCATATTTTTTAAGGTCACGGATCACAGCCGAAAGATTGGTCGCTAAAAAGATGGGGGCATGCTCCATGGCCCCGGCTGAACTGCGTGAAACCCCGGCAGACGGCAGGGCACAGCGATCCTTTGGCATTACGATGTAATCCACATCGGCACACAGGGCCGTTCGGATCAAGGCACCGGTGTTCTGGGGATCTTCAATGCTTTCCAGGATCAAAAGAAAAAACGGATCTGTGCGGGCTTCTATCTGCTGGAACAATGCAGATACGGATTGAACAGGAAGAGAGGAGACCCTGGCGGCAATGCCCTGGTGGCGGCCCAAGCCGGCCAACCGGTCCAGTTCCTCAC
The DNA here is from genome assembly GCF_963666675.1 of uncultured Desulfobacter sp. Classification (NCBI taxonomy): domain Bacteria; kingdom Pseudomonadati; phylum Thermodesulfobacteriota; class Desulfobacteria; order Desulfobacterales; family Desulfobacteraceae; genus Desulfobacter; species uncultured Desulfobacter sp. The sequence goes on from NZ_OY762929.1 coordinate 4,250,283, forward strand.
CGGAAATATTCTGGACTGTTACCTGTTTTTTTTCGGCCAGATCAATTACAGCCTGAACCCGTTTATCAGAGCGGTTCTCATAAACCATGACGGATTCAAATGTACGACGGTCTGCCTTCAAGGCTTCAAATACCGAGTGATATCCGTAAAGGATCTCTTTCTCCCCGGGATTTCGATTTTCCAGTTTTCGTCCCTGGCCCCGGGGATTGCGTCTTCGCGCCTTGTTCCCTGGTTTGCCGGCCATCAGTTCGCCGTCTCCTGTTCAACAATGCCGACAAGTTCAGCCACCGCCTCATCCAGCACATCATTGACCACCACATGGTTGTAAAAAGATTTCTGGGCCATTTCGCCTTTTGCATTCTCCAGACGCGTGCGGATCACCTCTTCAGCATCTGTCCCCCTGCCCCGCAGTCGCTGTTCAAGCACCTCCAAGGACGGTGCCATAATAAATATGGAAGCACACTCCAAACCGAAATCCATAATCTGCCGACCGCCCTGGACATCAATATCCAATAGAACACTTTGACCCGCGGCAAGCCGTTCTTGGACAAAGGAGGCCGACGTGCCGTAGCAATTCCCATGGACCTGTGCCCACTCCAGCATCCGGCCCGCTTCCACCATCTCCATGAACCGCCCCTTATCCGTAAAAAAATACTCCCTCCCGTGGACCTCTCCCGGCCGGGGGGCGCGGGTGGTGTGGGAGATGGAATATACCAGGTCCGGAAACCGCTTTAAAAGTTGTGTCACAAGGGTTGTCTTGCCTGCTCCCGAGGGTGCAGACACAATAAAAAGTTTTGCCGCCATGCCCTATTATTCCTCCTGAAGTTTTCCGGGATCTTGAATCAACGCCTCAAAGCGCGCAGACACCGTTTCAGCCTGAATGGCAGACAGAATCACGTGGTTTGAGTCCGTCACAATGATGGCCCGGGTTTTTCTGCCATGGGTCACATCAATGAGGCGCCGGTCCTCCCGGGCTTCATCCTTGACCCGCTTCATGGGCGACGAATTCGGGGACAAAATCGCCACCACCCGATCTGCCACCACAGTATTACCAAACCCAATGCCCAAAAGTGCCTGTTCCATAATTTTCCTTTTTTAAATGATAATTTTTTTTGGCAGCAGATATGCTTTTTAAAAGAAAGCGTGTGTAAGCAATACATATGTTTAAATGTCGCGATGGGCTGAACGTTGTATGAGTATGCCACGCCAGCCCATGGCTGTTATTCAATATTCTGAACCTGCTCGCGAATCTTTTCCAGTTCGGATTTCAGGTCAACCACGGCATGGGACAAGGCCGCATTACCGGCTTTGGAACCGATGGTATTAAATTCCCGGTTAAACTCCTGGATCAAAAAATTGAGTTTTCTGCCCTGGGACTCATTTTCATCCATGACCTCCCGGAACATTTTAATGTGGCTGTGGACCCGCACAATCTCCTCGGACACGTCACTTTTATCCGCAAGAAGGGCGGTCTCCTGGGCCAACCGCACCGGATCAAGACACTCCCCGTCCTCGGCGGTCAGCACGGCCAACCGTTCCTTAAGCCGGGCCTTGTAAACTTCGGGTATGGTTTTGGCCAGTGCCTCAACCTGTACCATGCGTTGCTCAATGTCTGAAATACGATTGCGTAAATCCTGGTATAGATTCTCCCCCTCCTTCTTTCGCATGCGGTCAAGTTCCTGGGCCGCGCTGCGGGCGGTGTCACACACCGCGGAACGAAGAAGCGCCAGATTAAGTTCCGGTTTAGCCGCCACAATAAGTTGCTTGGCCCCGAGCACGGTTTCCAGGGCAATATCATCGGAAAGAGAGAGGGTGTCCCGGACCGTATTCAATGCTTTATAGTAAGCTTTCGCCTTGATAATGTCCACCTCAAACAGATCCTGGTCCAGGGCCTGGTCCTCCAGGCTGGCCCGGATCTCTATTCTGCCCCGGGTATGGAACTGCCCCATGATTTTTTTGATTTCCTCTTCAAAGGACTGGCAGGTTTCGGGCAGATGAATGGAAAAATCCAGAAAACGTGAATTATAGGTGCGCACGGTCATATCGACCGTCAGAGTCTCCTGGGTGTGCGCCACCTTGGCAAAAGCGGTCATGCTTTTTATCATACAATTATCCTTTTATGGCCTTAAGATCCGCAAGATATTTCTGTCTCACCTGTCCTAAAAATTTGAGCACAGCAGGAGAGGCATAATCCGGATAAGTCCATTCCAGGGTTTTAAAGCCTTGTTTGGTGTACATTAATGTCAGGTCAGCATAAATTTTTTGTCCGATATAAATCCTGTGGGAATACTCTTTTCCCGTGGCCAGGATAAACCGGGAGGACAGAAGATATCCCGGATCAATGTTTATGGTTCTGTTATTTTGTTCCAGGCAGTCGGATTCAATGGCGTTGGTGGCAAGTTTGATGGAAGCCAGAGCGTCTTGCTCCACGAGCGGTTTAAAGGCAATCAACCTGCGGAACAAAGGTTCTCCCATCTCCTTGTAATAATAATCGGTGAAATCGAAATCCAGCCAGGGAGAAATCATGTCCACGGCCCCGCCCACATCTTCAAGGCGATCAAAGACCGGTGCCAGAACCGACTTATCTTTCATGAACACCGACATCACAAGCTTGGCCGGTGCCGGTTTTTTAGGTGTACTCATTTTTTAACGGAAATGGCCTCGTCAATGAGCATAATGGGAATATCATCCCGGATTTCATATTTGAGGGCGCAGGCGTCACAAACCAGGCCGTCTTCGGTCTCGGTCAGCTCCACCTGCCCTTTACATTTGGGGCATACAAGAATTTCAAGCAGTTCTTTTGATACAGCCATATCCGTATCTCCTTGAATGGTTAATTTGTTTTAGTCTGCATGGACTGTAGTTGATAATAAAAACTTTTGGCCGCCATCAGATCATCATGGGTACCTTGCTCAACAATGGTTCCGTTTTTAAGCACAATGATCCGGGAGGCATAATCTATGGTGGACAGTCTGTGGGCAATGACGAAAGAGGTACGGCCTTTCATCAAATTTTCCAAGGCCTTTTGCACCACCTTCTCGGCCTGGGAATCCAGGGCTGAAGTTGCCTCGTCTAAAATCAGCACCGGCGCATTTTTCAACAGGGCCCTTGCAATGCAGATCCGCTGTTTTTCACCACCGGACAACCGGGAACCCAGTTCTCCGATTACAGTATCATAGCCATTGGGAAAGCCACAGATAAAATCATGGGCAAAGGCCGCCTTTGCTGCCGATTCCACGGCGGCATCATCGGCATCCATTTTTCCATACCGGATATTGTCCCGAACCGTCTCATTAAATAAAATGGGCTCCTGGGTCACGATGGAAATATGATCCCGAAGGGAGGCAATGGTCAAGTCCCGGACATCATGTCCGCCGACCCAAACAGCACCCTCAGTCACATCATAAAGTCTTGGAATCAAATTCACCAGGCTGGTTTTTCCACCGCCACTCATGCCGACCAGGGCCAGGGTCTCTCCGGGTGCGGCCTTCAGATTAATCTGCTTTAAGGCCATCGTTTCTTCAGGCCCATAGGCAAAGGAGACGTTTTCAAAAACCACGTCGCAGGATGCCGCATCAAGGGGGCGGGCATCGGCTTTGTCCACCACATCATTTTGTGCGTCCAGCACATCAAAAACCCTGGACGCCGCCGCCACGCCCTCCTGGATGGAATTATTCAGATTGGACAATTTTTTTACCGGATCATAAAGCATCATCACGGCAGTCAAAAAAGAGAAAAACACGCCCGGAGTGGATGTGCCATTGACCACCCGCATGCCGCCAAACCAGATGACAAAGGCAATTCCCAAGCCGCCTAAAAACTCCATAACAGGAGAAGACAATGCCCGGGTCATCACCTTTTTCATTTCCAAGCGGAACAAATCTTTGGTTTTCTCTTTGAATCTTTGGGTTTCAAAGGATTGAAGGTTGAATATTTTAACAATCTTTGACCCGGAAAATGTTTCATGCAAAAAGGCATTCAGATCCGCCATGGTTTCCTGGGTTCCCGTTGAAAATTTCCGGATTCTTTTACCGAAAAGAACGATGGGATAAAAGGCAACGGGCAGGACAAGAAACGCGCCCAACGCAAGTTTCCAATCCCGGTAAAAAATAACGCACAAAAAGGCCACAACGGAAAAAGAGTCCCGAAACAGGCTGATAACGGCCGTGGAGACCATGCCTTTGATGATATTGACATCATTGGTAATCCTGGACATGAGGGCGCCTGTCTTTTCCTTGTGAATATATGCAATGGGCAGATTCATGATCTTGTCATAAAGACTGTCCCTTAAATCACGGATAATTCGCTCTCCCACATAGTTGATCAGGTATTCGGACCCGTATGACCCGGCACCTTTCAGGAAAAACACCAAAACGGCAAGGCCGGGAATAAGCAACAACTTGCTGCTGTCCCTGGCAATGAAAATATCATCAAGTACAGGCTTAACCAACAGGGCCATGCCGCCGTTTGCCCCGGCCACCACCACCATACACAATGCGGCCAGGCCAATTCTTTTCCGGTGAGAAAACACCATATGGACAATCTTTTGCCTGCGTTCCTTGGACAAACTGCTCTTATTTAATTTCATGGTTTGATTTCATTGGCGGGGATAATTGATTTATAGATTCTATTGTCAAGTTCAAAAAAACATGAGAGCATAACGTCCCATGATAAAGTGTGCTTTTATACCCAATTTTTTCAAATTTTACAATATCCTGTGGGGTGCGGCCCTGCCTTTTTTAAAACGGCACCCACGGCTTGCCCCAACCATTGACAAGCGTATCAACCCGGTTCACCTTCAACGGGCAGACATCTGGATACAGGCGGCATCGGCCGGTGAGGCGTATCTTGCCGTCTCCATTGTCCAGGCCATGGCCCCGGACAGGCCTGTTACCATACTGGTGACCACCACCACGGATCAGGGCTTAGAAATTCTGAAACAAATGCTGCTACCCGACAATTTTTCTTCCCTTATCAGCCTGTTTGTTGACATATTTCCCTTTGACAGCCCAAAAGCAATGAACAAAGCCGTGCAACAAGTAAATCCGGCAGTCATGGTGTTACTGGAGACCGAACTGTGGCCGGCCCATCTTTATGCCCTAAAAGGTAATCGCACCCCGGTATTGCTCGTCAACGGCAGATTATCAAAAAAAAGTTGTCGCAATTACAAATTCACCAAAGCGTTCTGGCAAACGTTGGCCCCGGAACGCATCCTGGCCATCTCTGCAGAAGACGCCCAAAGATTTTCCCAGGTATTTTCCAACACCCGTATTGATATCATGGACAACATCAAATTTGACCGGATAAAAATCCAGGTGACGCCTGACAAAGAGTCTGCTTTGGCGACGATCGTTCCCCGGAAACTGCCCCTGTCTATCTTTGCCTCATTCCGCCGCCAGGAGGAGACGCAGATCATTGAGATGATAAAAGCCCTGTTAGAAAAGGTACCAGAACAGGTAATTGCCTTGTTTCCCAGACATATGCACCGAATTGCGCCATTTTTAAAAAAATTGAATAAAAACGGCATCAAGGCATACAAAGGCTCCCGGATATCATCCGTTCTCACCGGCCCGGCCATTATCCTGTGGGACAAATTCGGGGATCTGCACCAGGCCTACGCCCATGCCGACGTGGTGTTTGTGGGCGGAAGCCTTGCACCCCTAGGCGGCCAAAATTTCATGGAGCCCGCAGGCTTAGGCATCCCCACAGTCATCGGCCCCCACTGGCAGGATTTTACCTGGGTGGGAAGCGACATCTTCAATACGGGTGCCGTCACCCGATGCAAAAACGGACAAGATGCGGTTAAAGCCATGTGCAGACATCTGCTGACTTCTAAAAACAGACAGCCCCATATTGATGCGGTGAATAACTACATTTTACAAAAACAGGGCGGGGCTCAGACTGCTGCGAATACCATTTGGGAAATATGGGTGACAGGATCTCAGATGCGTTTAAACGTTTCTTCGACCAGGGAGATCCCCTCGAACCCTTTATTCAACACGGCAAATAAAGATGTCGAGTAAACTGAACAGCATTTTATTTTTTGCATTCTTCTTTATCGTGGCTTTAATTTTGGAATTCATTCGAAAACGTTATTCGGTGGCCGTAACAATAATAGATGTACTGCTTTTCCCGCTATCTGTATTAATAATTTTTTATAGCGCAAAGCACCTTGTTTTCAAAAAAAATAAAGACACATATCGTCATCCGATTGATGATTCAAATTTAAAGTTAATCCTCTACCTATGCTTCAGTTTAATCGTATTGACGCCACTCGGTCTTTTTACCCTGTGGCTGGGGATACAAGAACCACTTGGATTCTTTAGCGGGATAAAAGGCGCAGCCCATGGGTATACGTTAATACCTTTAGGTATTATAGTGACGGGCCTTGGTGTTTTTATGGCCTTTAAATTAGTCCAAATTTTGATTGTAAAATCAAAAACAGAATAACGGCCACGGGCCGACCTGGTCTATCAACATCCAGACTCGTCCCATAACAAAAGATGAAAGAAACTCAATAAGTTATCTATCTCTTTCATATAAAGATCATCTTTCGGTTTGTTTAAACCTTGTCCAGCGCCTGGCGGATGGCAATGGCCAGTTCCCCGGGGAGGATGGGTTTGTTGAGAACCGTCTCTACGCCAATCTCAAGGGCAAGCGAATCGAAAAAGCCCGGGCACATGATCACATGAAGTAATAAAAGAAAAAGGGTCTCCCATTAAAGGCCGGGTCAAGTCTACTCTTGACTCATAAAGTATTCTTCTATCTTAGAACACATTGACCTTAAAGGCCTAATCTGGGAATGCGTCGGCTTTCCCCCCGCAATTGCAGGATTTCCACAACTATACATTTTTCGGGGCTCAGTGCAGAGCCTGCAATCTTTTCCATCCAGCTTCAGACCTCCGTCTCCGGTTTTGCCCGTGGACGTCACTAATGAACTGCCGGCCAAGCTTTGTTCATGTGGGACTTACACCCACTATTTATTTGATGATGTAGCGAGCAACGCCCCAAACCCAACAAACAAAGATCCGCTTATTCTATTGATGATTTTGATTCGCCCCGGTTTTGATATCCACCCTTTAGCACGATCGGCAATCATTGAATACAGCAATAAAAATAAAAATGAAAATATCATTAGTATGGCTATAAGAGCTGCAAATTGTGGATATAATTCTCTTTGATGGTTTATAAATTGGGGAAACAAAGCCGTAAGAAAAACTATCGCCTTTGGATTACTGACGGCCACTAAAAAAGCCTGATAAAATAATTTTTGAGATGAAATGCTTTTCTTTTTAGAAAACTCATCACAAATTTCAGAAGCAGTATGTTTCTGAAAAATCAATTTAAGCCCCAAATAAATTAAATATGAGGCTCCCAAATATTTTATAATGCCATATACGAGAACGGACATTTTCAGAATGGCACCTAATCCTGTAATTGCGATAACGCCTAAACAGAACAAGCCAATAATATTTCCTAGCGCAGCAAATATGGTTTTCTTCCACCCGTACAATAACGAATTTGTGGTAATAAAAAGTACAGCTGGCCCAGGTGTTGCTGTCGCTGCAAAAACGAATGTTAAATACATTATCCATAATTGAACTGTCATCATATTTTCCTCACCGAAGATAACGTTGATGGTCGTCCTGTAAAAAGTCCGATTTTGGCATTTTTTCAACTGTAACATATTGAAATTATAAATAGCAAATTTACCCTTTTCGACTGTTTACGAGACCATCATTATTAATTGGTGTTACAAACCGAACGCTGCAATTCACCGGAGGTAAAAAGCATAGTGAAGAACGACGCTTTTTGCCGTCCGCGTGAAATTACCTTGTTATGTGGAATTCTATCATTATTCACAAACCTTTTGATGCCTCCTTAATAGCTGCTTTAATTGCAGCTTTTGCTTGTGGACTGTTTTTCCAACATGTCGTTCCGAGCATGGATGCAACCATCTCGGCGATTTCGCGGGACTGGTATTTCTTCAGCTTTTCAAATGAGTCTATGCCGATTTCTTCAAATCGTTTGATTACTGTCGGACCTACCCCTTTCACTGCCAGTAACGCTTCTTTTTCTTGACTTGAAAATGCCATATTCAGTGCCTTTTTCTACACAACGGAGAAGTCAGGAGCAGCCAGGGCTCCTGGACTTCCAGATAATTTCTAAAGTTGAATTTTGAACAAAATTTCTAAACCGCCCCGGCCCTGGCTCTCGCCTGAACTGTTTTGTTGTGTGTGGTTTTATACCAAAAGCTATTTTTCATAATACATTAATTCAACTGGTGCTCCGTTTACCTCTATAAATGCAACTGTTAAACCTTTGCTCGGTGAGTTCGGGTTAATAATTACTTTTTGGTTTTTCAAAGCAGCATCCATGTTTTCAACTTCGAATGCGACATGAGGAATTGTTTTGACCAAATCAGGATATGGAGCATTTTCCCAGTATCTCTGCCACTGTATTCCAAATGCATTATTATCATGGGCACTGACTGTCATTTTCAGATCTGGAAGATCAATTTCACCTTCAAATCTCTCTTTTGTTGGTATTCCTACATGATTGTATTTCATAGGTTGTTTATGATCCCCATTTAAAAACGTTAAGTTGAGCGGCCAAGCCTGGGTCGTACAAATTGCCCGGTTGTCAATTTGGCCGTCTCCAACGTCTTGTTACATTAACTGGGTCGAAGACTCGGTGTTGTTTCTTTGGGTAAAAGTAGAGGAACGTGTTTTCCATAGCCTGGATTTGGCAATCACAGTTTTAAAATTTGACTGGAAAATTTGAGTGTTCATCCGGATTCACCCTTTTGATTTAGCCGCCAGGTTTAAAACAGGATCAAAAAACCTGCCGGTCGCGGTCAATTGTCGATAAAAGTCCGTGATAAGGCATTGACTCCTTTTGATATCTGCTATCCTCTCCAAAGTAAAGCCTTTTATGGAAAGCTTTCCGCCATTAAAACCTGTTGTGTATCAGCACGCGGAAATGCCTCTTTAACGACGTTTCCGCGGCCATCCAGCACCAGGATGGTCATCATGGGTCCGTTGCCGCAGGCCGGGCATACGTAATTTTGTTCGATGGTTTGTTTCGTTTCCGAGCCTGCATCGATCCGGCTGTCCAGCGCCCTGCGTATGGATGCAATCTGCTTTCCGGCCTTACCGTTTGCCAGGAAGCCGTAATACCGTATTCGGTGGAAGTGCTTGGGCAGGACATGGAGTAAAAAGCGGTTAATGAACTCCATCACGGGAAGTGTGGTAGTTTCCCATCGGGATTTCTTTCTGGTGTTTTTGAACCAGAACGTGACATCGTCATTTTCAATGGAGACAATCCTGTTATTGCTGATAGCTGTGGCATGGGTATACCTGCCGATGTACCGGACCACATCCTCCGGGCCTGAAAACGGTGGTTTGGAATAAACCACCCACTCTCTGGGAACAGTATGGAACAGCCACTGCCTCAATGCATCGGGGTTTGAAAATCCAGCCAAATCACAGGGCAGTTTCAATAAGCCCTTTCTTTGTGCCGTGATCAGGCCATTTAAGAATTTAGCCCGGAATACGTTGGACAGGGCTCTGACTGGAAACAGGAAGGTTGAGCTGTATTGGGGCTCCACCCACTCCCCCCGGGTATTTACTCCGCCTGCCGTGACAATAAAATGGATGTGTGGATGGAGCCACAGCTTACCGCCCCAGGTATGGAGAATACCGTAAAATCCAATTCTGGCCCCCAGGCGTTTAGGATTCTCCCCGAATTCCAGGAGGGTATGAGAAGCGCTTTCAAACAGCAGGTCATACATGATCCGTCGGTTGAATCCGCACAGGGAATTGAAAATATCGGGCAGTGTGAAAACGCAGTGGTGATAAGATACCGGAAGCAATTCGTCGATTCTGGCAGCCACCCATCTGCGCCGGGCGATATTGTTGCAGCCTGGGCAATGGCGGTTTCGGCAGGAGTTGTATCCTTTTTCAAGATGCCCGCATATGTCGCAGATCTCCCAGTGGGTACCGAACTCGCCGCGTCGGCAGTGCTCAATATCGTACATCACCTTGTGCTGCCGGGGATGCAGTCTGTGTGAGGATCTGAAGCCAGGGCCGTATGCCCTGAAGATATCGCCTACGGTCGGGACGGTTGCCGGTTTATCGGGAAGCGGGGTATGGCTGCAGCGTGTCTTCATCGATTATCGAAGCCCTCAACGCAGGAGAACGGGGGGCGCAGGCTGCAATGATTTATGACAGGCGTGGCATTTGCGTTTTTTGCAAATGACATGACTGGCAGAAATCTTGCGCCAAAGCGCCCCCCGTTCTCCGGGAAAGTCTGCACCATAGATTGGAAAATCCTTATTCTATAGGCGTTTCGGGCTCTACGAGCAGTATAAAACTGGCACATTCACCGTCCAGGTTTAATGTAACGTTTAACTCAGTGGTTTGCGGATTAATAGCAACAGCTATACTTGATTAACATTGAACAATTCTGGAGCTTTTTAATTTCAAAACACCGCCGATCTCAGCAAACCACTGGAGTGACTTGTTAACTAAATTCATGTCGTAACATACCCATTGCTGAGAGCCCATAAGAACAAAATATACGGAACAATAAAAATGGCGTTTGTGATTGTTCCGAACCAAAAAGCCGAATTTTTATCTTTTTTTATGGCTGCCAAAAGTGAACAAATGAGCCCCAAAGTAACCGGTATAAACCCAAATAAGAAATAAAAAAGAGGAATGATCAATATCGGGTGGATTGGTCCGGGTTTGTTGCCAAAGACCATGAAAAGAACAATGCATAAAGAGAATGCTGCAAGGTTCAATATAGCAATATTTTTTGTCGCTTTAGAATACATTGAATTCTGGTTCTCGCGGTAGGAACGCCGGTCACCCAGCGCCCCCCGCACAGTCCCGGACGTGCGGTTTTCCCGCATCCGGTTCTTCGGTTAGACTCGCTTCCGCGCGGACCTTCACAGTTACCCGTTACAAGATCCAATTGCTATTCCCCGCAGTGAGGTTGGCTCATGTTATCCAGCCCTACATGTCCGGCACGAGTTTCCTTTGTGGGCTACGTCCTTCCGTCAGGTCCTTTCCCTTACATGCATGGTGTACGCATGTGTATGGCCGGCTTTCCCAACCTCTGAGTACTATGCCTGATAAGACACCCCAATGGCATATAACCGCTTTGCAACGACCCACCTGTATTTTGAATAATTCATACCAGGAGCACAATGGGGCTTCCCGAGTTCTACAGCGTATCTCTTCCTGCATGCCACGGCCTGTTGACTCCGGCGGACCTTCACATCCTCGCCGATTACGGATGCTTCTGTGTTGCCTTCGGCGACCGTTAAAACCCTCGGCGTCCGCGGGTTGCTCTCTCGAAGCTGTACCAGCACTTCAGGGAACGCGGTCTCCCCTGCGGCCTACAAAATGCTCTGCCTACGCTTAACCCATCTTGTTCGATATCCTTTTTATTGATCCTTCAGTTGGGTGAGTCCATCTGCACTTTTATTCAGGATTCCGGGTGCAGCTCGTTTCCAGCCAAGTTTACTTAGCGTCCTAACTTACAATAGCCGGTATATCTCCGCCATGGGTCCAAGGCTCGATACGGGTGGGTGGCTAACCCTTGTTGAAACCCATTACTGGATTTCACCCGACAGGGACTTTCACCCTGCAAGATACGCCGAGCTTCGCTCGGCGCGATAACGGCAAGCTGAGGGGCCGGGCGGCGAAAACCGAAAGCTTTTGAAATGCTGCGTACTTTCCGTAAACCGCATTCGTTAAAAGCGGCGCAGACCGCCCGGTCCCTTCGAGCGTTTGGTTCGGCAACTTTCATGCGACTATGTGGTTAAACAGCAGTCCTTTTTTCTTGCCGCTTGGATTTAATGTTGACAAGCCAGATTAATCCTGCTCCCAGAAGGAATAAAGACCCAGGTACTGGAACAGTGTTGATGGTTGTTGTCACGCTCACTGGGCCACTCCCACGGCTGGCAAAAGCTTCTATTGCAGAGCCGGGTGAACTTTCCTTTGTACCAATGAAAGCCCATGAACTGCGATAGGATAGTGGATTACCGTTCACGCCAAGAGTGTATAAAGCACTTAATGCATTGCTATTCAAATATCGTGATGCTTCATCCTTCACAGCTGAAAGAACAATTCTACCGGGATCAATAGAATTAATAAATGTCGCCATGCTGGTTGACTCTTGGGAGGAATAATGTGTGTCAAAGCTAATTTGATCTAAAACCGCACCTGAGGATTGATCAATCACGATAAAATTAAATCCTCTCGTGTTCAAAGAGTAATCAACTCCATCCACTGATAATTGTGCAACACCGCCATAGTAGCCTGGGTCATCAAAACCAGCGGAGAATGATTCTAAAGTGATTGGGGCTGCACTCGCCAGTCTACTCAACCCTAAAAGGAATAAAAAAATCGCGAAACCTGCAAAACTTTTCTTTCTCATGTTTACTGCCCTCCGTTTTGACTTCGTTATGTTCAGAGATTTTAAGCCGCCTCTCGCGGTAGGAACGCCGGTCACCCAGTACCCCCCGCACAGACCCGGACGTGCGGTTTTCCCGCATCCGGTTCCTCGGTTATACTCGCTTTCGTGTAAGACATCTGTTCATGTGAATACGCGATGTTGCCTGTTCACAATTCTCATCTTTGGTTTGGCAATACCCAAAAGGTCTATCGCTTTTGTGAAAATCTTCAAGGTGAAGCTTTTACGCTTCCCTCCACGGCGATTCAGCCATTTGAAGGCACATGCTTCAGCCCAGCTATAAAAGCGCCATAATGCCGACAGGTTACCTGGCACGTTATAATAGTTGTAATGTCCGCGCAACCGTCTATTGAGCGCTTTGATAAAGATTTCCCCTTTCAAATGGCGATTTGCCTTTATCCATTCCTTGATCCGCCTGCAGGCACCTTGCAGCTTCTTGGGGGCTGTCCGTAGTTTAACTTTAATGGTTCCATCTCTATCTTTCTCCCAGAAAGTTTCAAAGCCTAAAAAGCTTATCCGGACTTTCATGCCGGGATGAAAACGATTGAACCGGATCATTGCTGTTTTCTCCGGTGCCACCTCAAGATTGAACTTGCCAAGTCTGCCCGGAAGCTCTCGGTAAAACCGCTCAGCTTCATCTTTATACTGAAAGGCGCAGATATAATCATCAGCATATCTCAAAATAAAGGCCTGACCTTTACAATTGAGTTTCACCTTTCTTTCGAACCATAGGTCAAGGCCAAAGTGAAGATAAATATTGGCCAATACGGGCGAAACTATACCGCCCTGGGGTGTCCCGGATTCAGGATGTATAACTTTACCGTCTCTATCGAGAATCCCAGCTTTCAACCACTTTTGGATTAAGTTCAGAAAGGCCGCATCATCAATCCGTTCCCGGAGCATTCGCATCAACCAGTCATGATCAATATTGTCGAAAAAGCCGTTGATATCAGCCTCAACAATGTACCCGATTTTTCCAAACTGCAGGTTGAACTGCAAGTCCTCTATTGCCTCCCTGGCACTGCGATTGGGTCTATATCCATAACTGGTGTCTATAAAGTCCGATTCAAAAATTGATGACAGAATTTTGGCACAGGCCAGTTGCACGAGCCTGTCCTCAAGCACCGGTATTCCCAGTGGCCTTTCTTTACCATTTCCCTTTGGAATGTAACATCGTCGCACCAATTTAGCGCGATACCGCTTTTGTTTCAATTTTCCCGCCAATGCCTGAATGTTGGCTCCCAGGTTCTTCCCGTAAGCCTCTGCCGTTACTTGATCTACTCCACTGGCGGCTTTCTTGTTCAGATCCTTCCAGCAGTCCATCAAAAATCGGTAGTTCAAACATTTGTACAGATTTTGAAAGCGGTGTTTCCCACAAACTTCTGCCTTAGTTGCTATTCCCCGCAGTGAGGTTTGCTCGTATTGCTCCAGCCCTACTTTGTCCGGTACGAGTTTCATTTGCGGGCTACGTACTTCCGTCAGGTCCTTCCCCATGTAGTGGGCTTTCCCCACCTCCGAGTAATATGCCTGATAAGACACCCCATTGGCATGTAGAGGGCCAACGGTATTCCGATTTTCCTCCCACCTGAAGCTTACATCCAACATTTCACTGGTGTAGTGTACCATAATCTCCTGGAACCTCTGGGGCTTCCCGAGTTCTCCAGCGCATCTCTTCTTGCATGCCACGGCCTGTGGACTCCGGCGGACCTCCACATCCTCGCCAATAACGGATGCTTCTGTGTTGCCTTCGGCGACCGTTAAAACCCTCGGCGTCCGCGGGTTGCTCTCTCGAAGCTGTACCAGCACTTCAGGGTGCACGATCACCCCTGCGGCCTACAAGATTCTCTGCCTACGCTTAGCCCATCTTGTTCGATACTCTTTATTTCCATTGATCCTACAGTGGGGTGAGTCTTCCACAATATCCAAGATTTCTCCGGGTTGCGGCTCGTTTCCAGCCGAATGTTCCGGCGTCCTGCACTTACAATGAAAATAACGTATCTCCGCCATGGACCCAAGGCTCGATACGGATGGGTGGCTAACCCTTGTTGAAACCCATTACTGGATTTCACCCGACAGGGACTTTCACCCTGCAAGATACGCCGAGCTTTGCTCGGCGCGAGAACGTGGAGTTGAGGGGCCAGGCTTTTAAACCCCAAAACTTCCGATAAAAAGTTGAATTTTCCTGAACCAGGGACTTCCGAAAGGCCGCGCAGTAAGCCTGGTCCCTCTCCAACGTTTTGTGTGTGCCGGGCACGGCACATGTTCTTAAAAGTGAGTCAAATGTATAGAATTTCAATACATTTGGCAAGTCTTAGACCCAGCCTGATGGAGGCGAAGGGTGTAGTGGTAGTGCAACGGGGTATCGGTGACGGTGCTTCGGGAGGAAGCCGCCTTTCTGAGGCAAGGTACCACGAAGGTACGGGATGACGTACAGGAATCGGATATAAGGCGCACATACCGGGACGAGCCTGCACAACAAGGTGAAGTCCTCTATCCATTACAGGGTATGTCCGTAAATCCGGCATTCACGTACTGAAAGACACGTGTTTACCCCGGGAGATCTCCCATGTGCCGGATTGGCTGAGGGCTGGGTAACTGGTCCTGACCGTATGGGAGAAGTCAGCAGAGGGCATAGTAGTCGGAGGAAACGAGCCGGGCCTCCCTGTCTTGAGAGAAGTACACCCGGAGGCCTCACCCCGATGAAGGCCTGAACGGTACCCGGGCCGAACGGCTTGGGTAAATGGTTGTGGTGAGTAAGTAGAAGGATTTTATGGGAATAATGCGGCAGTGGCCGAAATTTCCATAGCATGACTCTACACAAAACCCGGTAAATCGGTGGGATAACCTACAGCCGATTTTGTTAACACCAGCCGAATCGCCTTGGTACGTGATCCGTATGCCGGGTGGTGGTGTGCCATGAGAGTAAGCCGTTTTACTCGTAACTGTAGGAAAGATGGAGGATGGCCCTCCGGTGACGACTTCCAGAAGTGGTTACCAAACTACCGTGAGCTGCGTTGATTAAGAGTCAAGGTGGTGAGCGTCACGGAAAAGGCAGGACAAAGAGCCTGTCAGGTATGAGATTTGGAGATGAGCGTAAGCGAACCGCTGATGACGTGTCGAAAGCGTATATGGTGACATCAAAAATGGGGTTGCGCCACTGTCCCATGAGGAGTCCAAGGGAAATCTGGTTACTGCTTGGATGGTGTCCGGCATAAAGGCGGCATGAACATATCTTAGGCTTTCTTATGGAACATGGGAACCTGTCGTTCCGATGCTAAGGGAGAAATCCAAGTGGAAGCACCACAAGGATCAGAGTACCAAAGCGGAGCACAGGGGCGGAGCAACTCGTAGTAGTGAAGAAGGGTCTGTAATGGGGCTGGAGCGAAGGGGTTGCATTGTCCGGCTTGATGCGAGGGGTCAACCAGCAATGGGAGGAATTCTTTGGATCAAGCAATGTCATGTTTTATGGCTGGACAATAGGAGCCGTATGAATCGAGAGGTTCACGTACGGTTCTGAGAGGGCCTGGAGGTGAGATTCCTTCGGGCTACTCACCTGGGAGGGCTCCTAGTGATGGGGAGTCCTATCCCGATTGAGCGTAGCAATGTGTGTCCGCGTGCAGCTTTTTGTTCAAGGATTAGTACCGAGCTTCGTGCCTTAGCACGGTTACTAATCCTTCATTTGTTATATTTTACGTGACCCATACCACGTCTTTTCTGGTTATTAACTTTAGTACGAAGATTTCAGTAACATCTTCTTCACTTGCGATTTTGTACACCACTTCCAAATTTAACTCTTTAGCACCACTGTACCTCTCTGAAAGAGTAAACTCCTCGTCAATGACAGCTATAAACCCAATGAAATATTTAGCCTTAGGGATTGGCTTATTTATTGAGATCGTTCGATCTATATCTATGGTGGAGAATTCGCCTGTATCCTTATTCGTAATTTTTGCGCTAATAATTTTAACATCCATCTCTTTGTTAGCAGCGAATATTAAAGAGCCCCGCTTAATAGAGTAGGACGGCGCGAACATTCTAAAATTTGGAATTACCTTAAATTCCTTACCATTCATACCATCAATTTTTGTATGTGAGCTGTAGACGAGACTATGTCGGATGGAATTCGTCGGCTCATGAACATACTCCTGTACATCGACAAAACTACACGCACTGACAAAAATTATTACGATTAAACCTATATACCTGATCTCAACCTCCCGAAATATAACGCTCAGCATAACCGGCTGGGAAAGGCTGCAGAGCGAAGCGGCGCAGCTTTTCCCAGTCCGAGTTCATGATGTTGTGTGTGCCGGGCACGGCACATGTTCTTAAAAGTGAGTCAAATGTATAGAATTCCAATACATTTGGCAATGACCTGACGGAGGTGGACTGGAAATTCTGGATGGATTCCGCCGATTCCCTGGCAAAATCGCACCCCACGGTTGCCGACGGAATTTCGGCTAAAAACACCATTGAGCACCTGTCAAACGTAAAGCATTCAAAACTTGCCGACGTTCGAAAACGTCATAGGGCGATTCTGGAACAGCTGCTGGTTGAGTTGCGGACAAGACGGTATTCCATAAGAACAGAACAGTCCTATGAATCATGGGTAACCCGTTTCATCTCTTTTAACGAAAACCGGAAACCGGAAAAACTTGGCGGCGATGAGGTTGTCAGTTTCCTGCAGCACCTTGCCGTTCAACGCAATGTTGCAGAAAGCACCCAGAATCAGGCGTTGAATGCGCTGGTCTTCTTTTATGACAAGGTGCTCAAACAACCCTTGGGCGACATCGGTAATTTTGTACGCGCCAAACGCCCCAAACGTCTTCCTGTGGTATTAACCCGAAGCGAAGTCACTAAAATTCTCGAACAGATGACCGGCAGGCAAAAGCTGATGGCGTCTCTGCTTTACGGCACGGGTATGAGATTAATGGATTGCATCAGGCTCAGGATCCAGGACATTGATTTCGGCTACCTGCAGATTGTGATCAGGGACGGAAAAGGAAAAAAAGACCGGGTGGTGCCCTTGCCAAAGCGGCTTGTAGAAGACCTCAAGGCCCATCTTGAACTGGTGCATGAGACGCATAAGTCAGACCTGCAAAGAGGATTGGGTGAGACCTATCTGCCCGATGCGCTTGACCGAAAATATCCCAATGCGGCAAAAGAGTGGGGATGGCAGTATGTGTTTCCCAGCGGTCGACTTTCCGTTGATCCAAAAAGCGGTAAGACACGCCGCCACCATATCCACGAAAACGGTCTTCAAAAAGCCATCAAAAAAGCGGCCTCCCAGGCCAATATGACCAAACGGGTTAATTGCCATGCCCTGCGCCACAGCTTTGCCACGCATCTGCTTGAAAGTGGTTATGACATCCGCACTGTTCAGGAGTTGCTCGGCCATGCAGATGTCTCCACAACCATGATTTACACCCATGTACTCAATCGCGGGAGCAAAGGCGTACAAAGCCCCCTGGACGGATTATAAATTTATCCCGGTTCGTTAACGGCGGCGCTTTCTGCCGACGCATGATGGGCACTGTCCATAGAGCCTGTTTGGTCGGGACTTTTAACTGAAACCCAGCTGATCAAAGATCCGGCAATGAGCAGGCCGCACCCGATCCACAGGGCGGGGGTGGGCGCCACGGAAAGATAGATGCAGGAGACAATCGTGGATAAAAGCGGGGTCATATATGAGCTTGCCGCCAAAAAAATCGTATTACCCTGGCGCATGGCATTGTCCCACAGGCTGTAGGCCACCAGTGTAATAAATGCCAAAGCCGCCACCTCTCCGGCCACCTGAAGGCCCCAATTCCTGGGTTCATCAACAAAAAAATTCATGACAAACAGGGCAATGGCCGTTGCAGCCAAAAAAAACGGCACCGCCCCCCCGGCCTGGTCCGGGCCCACCCATTTACGGGTGAGATTGGAGTAAAGTCCCCAGGAAAGTGCAGCGAACAGGGCCAGCAGATAAGCAATGGGATTGGCGGAAAGGTTATTGAGCATCCCATGCCATGTATGACTGCCGCCACCGGCCAAAACCAGGTATACCCCAAACAGGGCCAGAACAGTTCCCGGCAGCAGAAGCCAACTGGCCTTATTCTTTAAAATGGGAACGGAAAACACAAGTATCAATGCCGGCCACAGATAATTGATCAACCCCATCTCCACGGCCTGGCTTCGATTTTCAGCCATCCCCACGGCAAGAAACAGGCAGAGCATATATCCCACAAAAAGAGAGCCGCAGCCCAGAAGATACCTGCCCGGCAGATGCTTAAGTTTGCTGCGCTGTTTAGGGCTCCTCAACACATTGATCAAGCCGAATACGGCACTGATAAGATAGACATAACTTGCCCCGTAAACTGGGCCAAGATGTTCTGAAATACTGCGGGTAAACGCAATGGTATAACTCCATAATAGAATGGAAAAGATCCCGCCGGTCGTAGCCAGGAGAGCGGCCCTGCCTGAATTACTATTTTCTGCCATTTTTTTCTTTTCCTCTATTCTGGAAGCCCAATTTGCCTGTAAGTCGCCCATACCGGATAAAAAATCTTAATTAAACGCGAACAAATCAAATGTCAACGCGTTTGAATAAAAAAAGCGCCCATATCCCAGGCTGCAGGCAACTGTGGGGACTGATCAAAAAGCCCGTAACCGGAATGACTTAGCCCCGTGCACGTGCAACTGCCTTGACAACGCCCAAGGCAGTTTTTATGTTGACAGGATGTTTTTTATTTACGCACCACCTATAACTTTAATTGAAGGAAAAAGTAGATGCTCAAACTTGGTGAAAAGGGAGCCATCCTCCAAAATGACAACGAAACTTATGCCATTGCCCCCCATATTCCCTGCGGGGTTGTTACACCGGATATGCTCAGAAAGATTGCTGATGTGGCGGAAAAATACGAAGCCAAAGCACTCAAGCTGACCGGGGCCACCCGTATTACCATTGTAGGACTCAAAGAAGAGGACATTGATTCGGCCTGGCAGGACCTGGAACTTGACAAGGGTGCCGCCGTGGGCATGTGTATCCGCTCAGTGCGCGCCTGTCCGGGCACGACCTTCTGTAAACTCGGCAGACAGGATGCTCTGGGCATGGGCATGGAACTGGATAAGAAATACCATGCCATGACACTGCCGGGTAAATTCAAAATGGCGGTATCAGGATGCAAACTATCCTGCTCCGAATCCTGGGTCAGGGACATTGGGCTTATCGGAGAAGATAAAGGATGGCTCATTGT